>JBDHHA010000013.1:0-60493 GCA_039589615.1 Gemmatimonadota bacterium | reverse complement strand
AAAGGTCCACCCTATTCTCCGCGATGTCGCCCGCCCCCTGCGGCCGTGCGTCGACCACGAACAAGTCGTTCCCACGCCGCACCAAGAGCTTTTTCCCGTCTTGGGACAGCTCGAACGAACGCACATTCTCTACGACCGTTTCGGGATCGTCGCCGTCGTTGCCGATCGCGAGACCCATGAGGTTGGTCCGAGCCCCTTGGCCCGACCCGCGGGACATCCAGAACAGAGCATCACCGTTTGCGTCGAGCCCGAAGTAGTTGCCGGCCGCCACCGGCACTTTCTTGACGCGGCGCGCAATGCCGTCCAAGTCGATGACAACAGGTTCGACCTCCCCCTGCCGCTCATTGTTGTTGCGAGCCTGACCATCGTCACCGGAGTTGTCGTCCGCGGTCAGTTCATCGTCGGGCTTGAATGGCGAGCGATGTCCCTTCCCGAGCGCGACGTGATAGATCTCGATTTGTTTGTCGAAGTAGGGCTCCGGCTGCCGGGTGCCCCATGGGCTTCCCACCAGCGAGCGCAGGTTGCGATCGGAGAGGAAGTAGAGGAACTCACCCTCGCCCCCCCACGCCACGTTGAAGCTGTTCACGCGGTCGCTGGTGAGCGCGGTGACCGACTCATCTTCCACGGAGTAGAGCTTGATCTGCCGGAACGAGTTCATCGCCGTCATGATGTAGGCCAACCACCGCCCGTCGGACGACCACGCCATGTCGCCTATGCCTTCCCGGTTCTCCGAGATCCTCCGCTGCTCCCCGCTCTCCACAGTGAGCACCCACAGGTCGTTGTTGTTGTCGCGATACGCCACACGACTCCCGTCGGGTGACGGTGCGCCCTGGAACCGGAGTATCGTCCCGTCACTCGTCAACGCCCTTTCCTCTCCAACACCCGTCGCCGGCAATGTCACCCACTCCAGCTCACCCGTCTCGTCGGAGGGCCCCACCAGCCGCTCGCCATCGGGCATGAAGGCGACGTCCCGATACCGCACACCGGGTTTCCGGGAAGCCCGTACCAGTCGACCCGGCCCCACCGGCGCCACGAACACGCGCCCGCGCGCCGTCAGCACCACCGACTCGCCCTCGGGATGGATGTGGGCCGACGTCAGATACTGCATGGGATTCTGCACCCAATTCTCGCGCAGTTGGTCGAAATCGGAGGCGAGCGTGATGGGAACGAGATCCGCCCGGTCGGCGGCGATGTCGTAGAGCCAGAGATCGGCGGTGAGTTGGTAGACGATGCGTCCGTCCGACATGTACGGCTCCTTCACGTCCCAGCCGGCGTGCCGGGTGTGCTGTGTGAGATCACCGCCGTCCTCGTCCATCGACCAAATGTTCATGGTGCCGTCTCGATCGGTGACGAAGTACACACGGCCATTCCACCACATTGGTGAATGACTCTCTCCCTCATAGTCACCGGTGAGCTCCACGGCTTCTGCTGCACCGTCCACGAACTTCCAGATGTCCCGGGCGGTCCCGCCGGTGTAGCGCTTGGTGACGTTTCGATGAAAGGCGGGACGCACGAAGAACAGGTTGGTGCCGGTGTCGTCGTACGCCGCATCGCTGGCCGTCGACAGCGGGATCCTGGAGACGGTACCGCCGTCCAGGTCTAGCTTCACGAGTTGCGGCACCGGGAGTGTGGCGTAATGGGTGGTGGTATACACGAGCTCGCCACCAGGAGTCCACGTGGTGGCGACGGATGTTTCCGATTCGTAGGTCCGGCGCATCGGAAGACCGCCGCCGAGGGGCATCGTGTAGAGCTCCGCCGGTCCCTCGTATCGCGCCGTGAACGCCAGGGTTCTTCCGTCGGGGGAGATGGCAGGGTCGGTTTCCTCAGCCCCATGGGTCGTCAGGCGCTGTGCAACACCGCCGGTCGCGGACACACGCCACAGGTCGCCCTCGGCGGCAAAGATGATGACATCCCCATGCATCGCGGGGAAGCGATAGAGCCCCAACGCACCCTGCTGTGCAGGGACCGTCTGGGCGGGGACGGGTGCGGCGACCACCAATGCCGCGAAGAGTGCGTGTGTGACAGAGCCGAGGTGACGAGACATCATCAGAACCCTCCTGAGATATTCCAAAGGGTGGGGCAGGCGTGGAGAACGAAGATGATCGCAGTTTGTCTTCAGGTGAACAAGAGCGTGCCGAGGACTAGTCCATCTCCAGAAGCACCTTCAACATGCCAGGCCGCTGCGCGTGCTCAATCGCGGAGAGCGCTTCCGAGAGCGGATAACGCGCGTGAATCAGCGGTTCGACACTCACCTGCTTCTCGGCCAGGAGTTGGAGCGCAAGGGGAAACGGACCGCACCGCGATCCCACGAGCGTGATCTCATCCACCACGATCGACGACGCGTCGAAGGCGAGTTGTCCGGCGTACGTGCTCTTCATGATAAGGGTGCCCCGCGGGCGGAGCCCCACGCGCGCCAGGGCGAATCCATCGGGATTCCCGGTACACTCCACGGCGATGTCGAAGGCGCCGGGTTTGACGTCTTGTGCCGAGCCCGTTCGCATCCCGTAGCTCGAGAGCAGCTCGAGCTTCTCCGGATGGCGTCCCACCACCAAGAGGTCGCAGCCCGTGAGCGCCACCGTCTGGGCGATCAACTGGCCCAGTTTTCCATCGCCCACCACCAGAACGCTCTGGCCGGCGTGTACCGACACTTGCTCCTGAAGCTCGAGGGCCGCCGCCAGCGGCTCGACGAACGTCGCCTCGTCCGTCGACACGGCGTCCGGCACGACGTGAAGGTTCTCGGTGGGAAGGGTGAGGTATTCGGCAAACGCGCCGTCCCGGTTCACGATGCCCAGAACCGTGCGGCGCTCACAGTGGGTAGGGCGGCCGGCCCGGCACGCAGGGCACTCGTCGCATACAGCGTTGATCTCCCCGACGACGCGTTTTCCTTTTAGGTGCGCGGGCCCGTCATCGACGATGCCGACGAATTCATGGCCGAGGATACCGGTGTAGGGATAGTAGCCGCGGGTGAGCTCGATGTCGGTGTTGCACACACCGGCCTCGAGGACCCTGACCAGCACCTCGCCGGCAAGCGGCTTAGGAATTGGCACGTCGTCGCGGACGCGTATTTCCTGGTCTTCGAGCCAAACGGCACGCATGCTCACCTCCCT
The DNA here is from genome assembly GCA_039589615.1 of Gemmatimonadota bacterium. Classification (GTDB taxonomy): domain Bacteria; phylum Gemmatimonadota; class Gemmatimonadetes; order Gemmatimonadales; family GWC2-71-9; genus B3T1B10. Next base: position 57,386 of record JBDHHA010000013.1, on the reverse strand, counting down.
TGCTTGGCGAGGTCCCGCCACGGGATATTGTCGTCTGGCCGGGAGGTGCCCTTCACACTCGAGGGCCTCTCCCGGCCACGCCCACCCAACGCCCTGCCCAGTCACGGAGAGTCGAAGATGCCCGTATTCCACTTCCAACTTAGTTCACGTTCCTCCGCTTGGCTCCTGATCGTTCCGCTGCTATTCGTGGGCGAGCCCCTCCCAGCCCAAGATGCACGGCTGGAGACGGCTATCGGGGGGCTGCAGTTCCGCGAGATCGGCCCGGCGATCATGGGAGGCCGCATCGCCGACATCGCTGTCGTGGAGTCCAGATCCCGAGTCTTTTATGTGGCAACCGCTTCCGGCGGCCTGTGGAAGACCACGGATCGGGGAACGAGCTTCGAGCCCATCTTCGACGATCAGTCCACGGCATCCATCGGGGACGTGACCGTCTCCCAGACAAACCCCAATGTCGTGTGGGTCGGCACCGGCGAGCCGCAGAACCGGCAGAGCTCTCCGTGGGGAGACGGGGTGTTCAAGTCCACCGACGGTGGAAGGACCTGGCACCATCTGGGGTTGCAGGAGACGAGACACATCGGCCGTATCGTCATACACCCGACCAATCCGCATGTCGTGTACGTGGCCGCGGTCGGCCATCTCTGGGGACCCAACCCCGAACGCGGCGTCTACAAGACCACCGATGGCGGGGCGACGTGGGACCTCGTCCTGTTCGTGGACGAGAACACCGGCGCCATCGATCTGGCCATGGACCCGGGCGACCCCCAGACGCTCTTCGCCGCCATGTACCAGCGGCGCCGCACCGGCTTCGGATTCAACGGCGGCGGACCCGGAAGCGGAATCTACCGAACCACGGACGCAGGCACGTCGTGGCAAGAGCTGACCAACGGTCTTCCCGAGGGAGACCTGGGCCGAATCGGGCTCGACATCTACCGGCGCGACGGAAACCTGGTGTACGCCGTGGTCGAGGCGGACCTCCGAACGGGGGGCGGCGGCGGCTTCGGGCGCCCGGGCCAGAGCGGACCGCGCAAGAGTGGCTTGTTTCGCTCCCGGGACCGGGGCGATACGTGGGAGAAGATCAGCGACACGAATCCCCGTCCCATGTACTACAGTCAGATTCGCATCGACCCCAACGACCCCGACCGGATCTACGTCCTCGGCACCCAGCTCGCCGTGTCCGAAGACGGCGGGAAGACCTTCCGCAACGACGGCGCTCCCGGCATTCACGTGGACCACCACGCCCTGTGGATCAACCCGGCCGATTCGGACCATTTGATCCTGGGAAGCGATGGAGGCATGTCGCGGTCGTATGACAGGGGTGCGTCCTGGCGGCAGTACGACAACCTGGCCATCGGGCAGCTCTACCAGGTTGGTGTGGACATGCGGGACCCGTACTACGTGTGCGGCGGCCTGCAGGACAACAGTCCGTGGTGTGGCCCCAGCCGGACCCTGAACACCTACGGCATCCGGAACACCGACTGGTACGACATCTGGGGCGGGGACGGCTTCTTCAGCGTGCCCGATCCCAACGACCACACCATCGTGTACACCGAGTCGCAGGGCGGCAACCTCGGTCGTTACGATGTGACCACCGGCGAACGAACCCAGTTGCGCCCAGTGGCCAGACCGACCGATGACGATGAGGACCGCAACTTCAGGTGGAACTGGAACTCGCCCATCGTGATCTCGTCACACAGTTCGGCTACGGTGTACGTGGGCTCCAACGTGGTGCTGAAAACCACCGACCGCGGCATGCACTGGGTGGAGATCAGCCCCGACCTCACGAAGCAACTCGACCGGGACGAGCTCGAGATCATGGGCGTGTTGCCCGCCGACGGCATGATGTCGCGCCACGACGGAATCTCTGCGTACGGCACCATTACCACGATCGGCGAATCTCCCGTGAACCCCGATGTGGTGTACGCCGGGACGGACGACGGCAACGTCCAGGTGACGCGGGACGGCGGTGCAACCTGGGACGATGTCACCTCGCGCGTGCGAGACCTTCCGGAGCGGACGTATGTGAGCCGAGTCGTGCCTTCGCGTTTCGACGAGGGCACCGTGTATGCAACGTTTGACGGCCATCGCAACGACGACTACCGGCCGCACGTGTACGTCAGCACCGACTACGGGCAGCGCTGGAGCACCATCGCCGACGGGCTTCCCGACTGGTCGGTCAATGTGATCGTCGAGCACCATCGGAACCCCGACCTCTTGTTCGTGGGCAACGAGATCGGCGTGTACTTCTCCGTCGACCGGGGGGAAAGCTGGATCCGGCTCCAGAACAACCTCCCAACCGTCCCGGTGGACGACATCGTGATACACCCGCGAGAAAACGACCTGGTGCTCGGTACCCATGGGCGCAGTGTCTGGATTCTGCCGGACATCTCGCCGCTGGAGCACATCTCGCCAGAGGTGCTGGCGTCCGCGGCACACCTCTTCCCCGCCAAGCCGGCCACGATGTATTCGATTGCCGGCGGATGGCCGTTCAATGCGGGTCGGTTTGCGACGCCCAACCCGCCGAACGGCGCCGTGATTCGGTACTACCTGGGCCAGGCCCTCGGCGCGGAAGCAGTCACCGACGACGTCCAATCGAGCGGCCCCAACATGCGGAGGTCACGCCCGCAACAGGATGAACCGGCCCAGGCCAAGATCTCCATCCTCGATGCCAACGGGGAGACCGTGCGGGAGCTGGACGGCCCCGGGGCGGCAGGCATCCAGCAGGTGGTGTGGGATTTCCGGGTGGCGGCGCCGATCCCGCCGCAGGGGCCGCAAGAGGGGGGCGGCAGGTTTGGCGGTCCCCAACGAGGTCGCCGGGTTACCCCCGGTACCTACACGGTGCGGTTGGACGCGGCAGGGGAGACCGCCACCACCGAACTCGTCGTGCGGCTCGATCCTCGGATCGAGGTTTCCCGGGAGGATCTCACGGCGCGGCAGGAGGCCCTCGCCGGCCTGGCGGATCTCAGCAAGACGATCAGCGAGGCCAACCGGGCGATGCGCACCCTCAACCAGCAAGTCACGGCGATCAAGAGCGAGCTTCGAGATCACGACGACGCACCGGAGGATCTGGTGCAAGCGGTGGATTCGCTGCAGGAAGACCTCGAGGAGTTGGGACAGGAGATCTCAACGGCGGGCCGCGACACGAGACTCTCCGGGGCCATCGAGGGGTCCACCGCACGACCCACGGCGGATCAGTTGTGGCAGGTCGAACGAGCGTGGGAGCGGGTCCCCGCCTTGATCGAGCGGTTGAACGAGATCATCGCGACCACGATGCCGGCGATCAATCAACAGTTGAATGACGCGGGCATCCGGCCGAACCCGGGAGAAGCGATTGCCATCCCGCGGAGGACCGGGCGCTAGAGCTCAGGCGGGAGCAGCCGTTGGAATCGGGGGTTGTCGTGTAACGGCGCCCACGATGGATCGAGACGCAACGGCGGCAGGTCGATCCGGGACGGGGCCGACGCAAGAGTCTCGAGCTGGGCCAGTGCGAGCTGGGGTTGATCGAGCATGACGTAGATCAGGGCCAGGTTCCAACCGACGGTGGGGCCGGTGAACGCGTCGGGCCGCAGTGCCACGGATTCCAGGCCCTCCCGCACCGCGTCGTCGGTCATGTCCAGCGCCGCATAGGCCGCTCCGAGGTAGCCGTGAAGCTGAGGCTCCGACGGGCGGGTCGTGAGTGCGTTCTCGTAGGCCACTCGCGCCGAGTCTGCGAAGGTGGCGACGAGGTCCTGCTGCCCGGCTAGGTAGGGAACGAACCATTTCGCCCGTTCCGAGCCCTCGCTGGTCGGCACCACGGCGGCGAGCGCCATGGCGGCCTCGTAGTCACCGTCCAACACGTGCAGCCACATCTGTATCGGCGCGAGCCGGGACGGATCGATCTCGCGAGAGGCCCCTCGGATCAGATCCCACGCCCGATCCGTCGCTCCGTCCCAGTGCACGTAGAGCCAGGCCTTCTCGATACGTGCGTCCGCAACCGCCGGCGCGATGGACAGCGCCCGGTCGTAGTAACGCTCGGCCTGCTCGAAGTGCCGCATCGCCGCGTGGGTCTGGGCCGCCAAAAAAGCGACAAAATATTCCTGCGGGCTCAGCTCGGCGGCCTCCTCGAAGCTCTCCACTGCTTGGTCCCAATGCCCCAAACGTCGATGGATCAAGCCGACGGCGTTGATGACGTCGGCGTTGTTGGGTTCCAGCGCGCGCACCGCCTCGAAGCGTTGGAGCGCCTCGTCGTACTCCAGCGCCCCGTAGTACGAGTAAAAACCCGCGGCGAGCTGAACCGCCGAGCGATCCGGGGCGAGAGCCAGCGCGCGGTCGATCGCCGCCTCGGCTCTGGTGAGCTCGTCTCCACCATCGAAGTCCCAGGCATACCAGGCCAGCGCGTGCGAGAGCGCGGCGAACGCCTCGGCGAAGGTGGTGTCCAGTTCGGTCGCCCGCTCGAACATCTGGATGGCGTTGTACGCTTCCTCCTGCTGAACCCGCCTCGCGAAGTATCCCGTCCCGCGCAGGTAGAAGTCGTACGCTTCCTGGTTCTCCGTCGGCCGCATTGCCATGGCCTGGCGTACGGGCTCCAACAACGTCAGATCCAGCTGTTGGGCGATCTCCTCCCCGACCTCCGCATAGACCTGGAAGAGGTCCGTCAGATCGACGTCGAAGTTCCGCCCCCAAAGGTTGACGTCCTCTGAGGCGTGAATCAGTCGCGGATTGATCCGCACCTTGCTCGACGGATCGGACGGTCGTTCGCGTTGCACCGAGCCGGCGAGCAGATACTCCACATGCAGCTCGTCGGCGATCTCTCGTGCCGACTTCTCGCTGTCCTTGTACTGCATAGCACTCTGGCGGGACACGACGCTCAGCTGGCCTATGGCCGTGAGCCGAGTCGTGATCGATTCGGTGATGCCGTCGGCCACGTACTCGTCGCTCTGGGCACCGTGGTTCTCGAAGGGCAACACCGCCAACCGGGGGAATTCCGGCGTGGATTCGCCGGGGAAGATGACGACTCCCACCACGATGACCGCGAGGGTGAGCAGGACGGCGACCAGTGCGCGGCGCTGCTTGTACGCTTTCAACGACCGCAAACCGACCGCGAGCACGCCTCCGCTGAGCGCCTCGGCAAACTCGCCGGCGGTGGCAAACCGATCGTCTGGAGACTTCGCCAACGCCCGGTTTAGAGCGACCGTCGCTGCCTCCGGCAGGTCCGGGCGGGAAGCGGAGAGCGGCGGCGGCTCGGCCAAGAGGTGTTGTTGGAACAAGGACGCGAGGGTGTCGCCCTGGAACACCTGGCGCCCCGCCAGCATCTCGAAGGCCATGCACGCGAGGGCGTACTGGTCGGTCCGAGCGTCGATCTCTCGTCCGTCCACTTGCTCGGGACTCATGTAGGACGGGCTGCCGATGGACGACCCCTCAACCGTCAGGGTTTCTCCCCGGGCAGCGGTCACCGCACGGGCAATGCCAAAATCGGCAATGATCGCGTGTCCCTGGGACAGGAGAATGTTCTCCGGTTTGATGTCCCGATGGATGATCCCCATCTGGTTGGCGTAATCCAGCGCGCCCGCGATCTCGCGCACCAGCTGGATCGTCTCGCCGAAGGGCAGCTGGGACTCCTCGCTCAACCTGGAGCGGAGCGACGGCCCGTCCACGTAGGGCATGACGTAGTAACACAGGCCGCCGGCTTCCCCGGAATCGTGCAGCGGTAGGATGTGCGGATGTTGGAGCTGCGCTGAGATCTCGATCTCCCGGAGGAAACGCTCGGTTCCCAGCGTGGCGGACAGCTCGGGACGCAGGACCTTGATGGCGACCTGACGATGGTGTTTCAGATCGGTGGCGAGATACACCAGGGCCATACCGCCGGCGCCGAGCTCCCGCTCGATGGCGTAGCGGTCCTCCACCTCATCGCTCAACCGATCGAAGACGTCGTCCATCGTCCCACCGGATGGATTGATCACACAACATGACGGCGAATCGCCTCGTCCGCCACTGGCACCGGCGGGCCGCGTCCCCCATGTTATCGCCGAGACTGCACCACCACGGCGTTAGAGAGATGGGTGCCCGCCTATGGGTCCAACACTGCCTCGCCCCACCCCTGCGTTCCGCTTCCGCTGTATGGCCCTGTTGGCACCCTGCTTGATCTCTGCGGTCGGATGCGGCGGCGTGCACGGCCGGCGTGGCATGTACATGGATTTTCTACGTCCGGATCAGCGTCCGCCCTTGGTGGGCACCATGGAGGCGGCGGACTCGCTCTGGGGACCGGCTTCCCAGTCCCGACGGGGCGACGGCATCGCCGAGTCGCACCGAGCCGACCTCGAGGCGTTGGTGCGGCGGTTCACACCAACCTTGGTGCTTCCAAACAACGATCACGTCACGGTAAATGACCGCAAGTACCAGCTACTCCCGACCAACGTCAGCCTCGTCACGGATACGCTCCGGTTGGATCTCATCCAAGCCGCACCTTATGCGTTCCAGGACTCCGTCGACATCACCCTGCGGGATCTGGACCCCGACTCGCTCCGGGCACTGACCGAAACCGCCCTGCAGTATGAGAGCGATCCCACGACCCTGGTGACGTGGTACTTCGACTGGCCCGGCGACGGTGTGAGCGACTGGTGGCGCACATACGGGGAGTACCGCACCGGAACAGACAGCACCAGGTGGGCCCAACCCACGGTGTACGCGCATCCGTTCCTCAACCCAGCCGGGCGCGTCACCATTCAGTACTGGTACTTCTACCCGTTCAACGATTACATCGGGAACCACGAAGGCGACTGGGAGCACATCAATGTCGTGTTGACACCGGATCGATCCCAAGTCGCCGAGGTGCATTACTACTTCCATGCGCGGAGCATCACGCTGCCCCAAGGAGCGTTTCTACCGGAGGTCGTAGACGGTACGCATCCGGTGGTCTACGTGGGTGGGCGGATGTACAACATTTTCGACTATCCCATTCGGATGTTCTCGGGAGAGCGGAATGAGGGGTCACATGGGAGCTATCCCTACCCCGGCGAATGGGAATCCGCCGCGGGCTTGGGCAGCCCTGAGAGTGTCCAGAAACCCGACAAGGACTCCACCAGGGTCATCCGCCACGAACAGTTTCATACGGTGTTGACCCCGGAACCGGGGCGCATCGACTATGTGGGCAATCCCGAAGTCCTCCGAGAGTGGATTGCCTTCTTGCTCCCGGCACGGTGGGGATTCCCCAGCGCGGCGTCTCTGGGGTCGATGCTGAACGCGGACGTGGGAAACCGTGCGCCATTCGGGCCATCGTACAACTCGGCCTGGAACCGGACGGCGCCCGGCATGCAGTACACCGCATACCAGGTTCGAAAGCTCAGCACCGCGCGCTCCTTCTTGGAGGACCTGCTCCAACCGTGGTACTACCTGTACATCTTCCGCACCCCCCGCTTCGTTGACGACACACGTCAGGGGCAGGACCGTGAGACACTCGAACGGCTGGGGCTCGCTCCCCGCGGTGGGTGGGCCGAGCGAGCCCTCGGGTCGCCGATCCTGGGAGTGAGTCTGGGTTACCCCCAGGGCGACTTGTCCGACGTGTACAACACGTCCACCGGCTTCCTGCTGTGGCGAAACCTCTGGGCCAAGTTACGGTTCGGCGCCGTCGAATTCGTTGGAGGATATCAGAAGTTCCCACGCGATCGGGACCTCGGCGGCTCGCTCTTCGCCTATCCCTTCACCAGCAACCTGATCGTACGGGCGCCGGACGCGCTGTTTCGACCGTACGCCACCGTGGGCGGCGGTCCATTCGGGTGGGAGTCGCGGGTGAAGGTGTCGACGGACGGCACCCAGGAAGTCTCTTCCGGCTGGATGCTGGGGTGGTCCGTCGGCGTGGGCGTGGAGTACTACCTGAGAACGAAAGTCGCCCTCGACGTCGGGGTGCGGTATTACCAGGCCGGCAGTCTGCCCGACCGAGCCCAGGCGGATGGGGCGGATCTGCGATTCTTGACGCTGTGGATCGGTCACCTGCTCCGGTTCTAGGTTCCAGCGATCTCCTGGGTGTGAATCAGATCCCCGCGACGTCCGACGCGGCCTCCCGTCCTTTCTCGTCGGTCACAACGCGAAATTCCACCCGATTGCCCTCAACAAGGGACTTCCCACCCTTGATGGCCGACCGGTGGACGAAGCAATCCTTCGTCCCGTCGTCAGGAGTGATGAACCCGAAACCCTTGGTGTCGTCGAACCACTTCACCTGGCCGGTGGTCAGCGCGGTCTTCCTGCGGCCCGAACGCTTGCGGCGCCCGCCGTTTCGCCTCCGACCGCCAGGAGTTTCCTGCGGCGACGCCGCCGAGGGCTTCGCCTTCACGAGCCCCACTTTCGGAGCCTGACCGCCAATGCTCCTGATGAAGACCATCGCCGACACCCCGGCGCCGAGGCCCGTGAAGAACAGCAGCGTGACGTCCACCACCCGCACCCGACCCAACAGCGACAATCCCGTCACCAGGGCCACGGCCACTGTGATCACCAGTCCGATAGCTGCGAGAAGTTGTTTCTTATTCATCGAGCTCCAACCGATCGGTTCACGAATGGTTCCAGCAAGCACGCAACATAAGCCACCAGGGCGCGCGAATGGAAGCCGCACCACGCTGCTGGGCGGGCCTCACTCCCGGGATTGGGCCTGAATCAACGCCAGCTTCTGCGACCGGGTCATGGCCTTGATCTCGTGTTCCCGGCGCAGGGCCTGGGGGCGCTCCGGGTGCCGCTCCTCAAAGACGACCCGCTTCGGGCCGGACGTGCGGAAGAACTTTGCCCCACGAGGACCACCGCGGTGTTCCGCCAGGCGCCTCTCGAGATCGAGCGTGATGCCCGTGTACAGCTTGCCCGATACGGTCTGTACGATATAGACCGTCCAATCTCTTTCCTCCGTCACCGGAGCCTCCTGGTGCTTTCCCCCCCAAGTATCCGAAGCTAACATGAGGAATATTCAGGATTTAGTCTATGGGACTCTACTCACGGTTCTTCTTCCCTTTGGGATGCGACTTCATCATGTCGTCACCGCGGCACGACGACGTGCGGAAGACCCTGCTGCGAGACGTGCAGGGTGAGGTTCTGGAGATCGGCTTCGGAACGGGACTCAACCTGCCCCACTACCCCGACCACATCCACCGGATCACGACCGTCGACGTGAACCCGGGGATGGGTGCGCGGGCGCTACGCCGAATCGAGAAGTCGCCGATCGATGTGGACCATCACGTGCTCAACGGTGAAGCACTCCCGATGGACGACGCCTCGTTCGACAGTGTGGTAAGCGCCTGGACGCTATGCAGCATCGAGAAGGTGGGAAAGGCCCTCGGCGAACTCCGTCGAGTCCTCAAATCCGATGGTCGATTCTTCTTCGTCGAGCACGGCCTCGCACCGGACGAGAAGGTCCGGCGTTGGCAGCACCGCCTGAACCCCCTTCAGCGGACGTTCGGCGACGGATGCAACCTGGACCGGAACATCACGGAGATCATCGAGGCGGCGGGATTCACGATCAGCCGAATGGACGAGTTCTATTGGGAGAAGGCACCGAAGTCCCTGGGATACACCTACTTGGGCACAGCCACCAAGTAGTCCACAAAAAAACGGCGCGCCTGTGGCGCGCCGAGTAATCTCGAAGAGCGGAGCGAAGAGACCTAGACGAAGCCACATCAACACGGCTTGCGTCCTGCCCGTCACCTTTGAAGTCCCCAGTCCAGCCAGGGCTTGCCATCAGAGATAGGAGGGACAACTCGCTTTACAGGAGTCGTTCGACGATTCGCCTCCTCACCCCGCCATTATCGCAATAATAGCACCTCGCTCTGGGCCGTCAAGCACGCCGGGCACTCGAGAATTCCACCTCGACCGTAACGATCTCATGCGGGCGGAACGCAAGGGCCACCCGATTGGCTTCCATTTCCACTTCAGTCACGCGCTCCTCCAAGAGATCGACCAGCCACACCGAAGTAATGTCCCGTCCAAAATGCAGCGTGTCGCGCACAGGCTCCGACGTCAGGTTGTACAGACGTACCACGAGCGTGTTGCGCAATTCGTGCTTCTTGACCGCACTCACACACGTTTGCCGCGCCTCCTTGCGCAGCAGGCTGCCACCTTCGATGCGACGATCGGCAACACCCTGTGCGACGGCTGGCGGCGTACGGTACTGCTGGCTCAGGCTTTTGACATTGGCCTCGATGTAGTCGCCCTCGAAGGGAGCCACCGCGTAGCGGAACCGATGTTCTCCCTGGCACTGCGCCTCGGGTGTCGCCAGCTGCGGGCCGGCACACTTGTACCCCCGAGTGGGAAAGTCGTCGCGGGACAGCCACCCCACCGCCCGCAGAAGCGTGACGGCCATGCCGACCGTTCCCGCGTCACCGCGCACCGCAGCAATCTCCGGCAATCCGCGATTGAACAGCGCGAGGCCGCGTCCGCCGTCCTGCAGCAGCGAAAACTCCTGCTGGGGATACGTTCCCGACGGTGATTGTACCCATCCGTCCCCCGAAGGCTGATCGACGGGACGGTGGTTGACGTAGAAGTGGCCGTCCGACACGATCGTGTCCGTGCACATCGGAGTCGGGAATAGTGCTCGCAGCCGGTGATCCGCCGCCCGATTGTCGAACCACAAGTCGATCTCCACGATCGGCCGGTTGTACACCACCCCGATGCGGACTCTCGTCTGGCAATCCACCGTCTCCGAACAGCGCCCCGTGCGGCCGGGCGCGATGGCGGCGGGAAGCTTTAATGGATACACCACTTCTACGGCTGCCCTGAAGCCCGTGTTCTCGACGACCACCACCTCTCCCTCCACCCCGTCCGAGAACACGGTCTTGGCACTGTCGCACGGCGAGTAATCGTATTCGTCCCCCACATCCGCTGTGTCTTCCAGTTGGTTCAACGCCGTGTACTCGGTACCCGTCGCCTTGTCGAACAGATCGAACGTGCCATCTCGATGGACCGTCACGCGCACAAACGCGTTTTCCATGGTGGTGCCGGCAACCGAAACCGCACCCACCGGTTGGGGCGACGTCGTGCGACCCGATTGCTCCGTCACGAGGAAATTGGCATGCCCCACCGGGGGGATTTGCTCCGCAACGAACTGAATGGTCACCAAGCAGTCATGTCCGTTCTCGATGCCCCCGGTCGCTGATTCTGCGTATCCGGCCAGCGCCTCTGACTGCCCGGCGCCAAAGAGCTCTCGGGTGAAATCGAACCCCCAAGAACGTGGCACGATCTTGGTGTTCAGCACCCGGAATGCGACCTCCCGTCCTTGCTCATCCGCCAGTCGCAGGTCGTCGACATTCCCGGCAAACCCCCGCAGCACCACGACGCGTTCCACCACCTCATCTCTGGTTTCCGGCAGCGTGTTGGCCACACAGAGCACCACACGGTCATCCCCCGACGGCTCCCGGGGCACCGGGGGTACGAACCACTCCAGCCGTTTGCGAAGCAGCTCCTCTCCGGTCTGCACCACACCGTCGAACCGCGGAATCATGTCGCGGTGTACTGCATCCACGCTGCAGCCACATATCGAGTCATGGGGGTGGTTCTGCAGTAACAACCGCCAGGCATAGTCCACCTCGCCGCCCGGGTAGGCGCGACCGGCAACGAAGTGGGCGTAGCTGCACAGCGGTTCCACATACCCAGCGAGCAACTGCTGGGCCTGTTCGTTGCGTTGCTTCAGGTAAATGCGTGCCGACCAGACACCGGACAGGATGAACTGCAATCGTCCTCCAAGCAGCTCGCCGCTATAACTCTGGGTGGCCACGCCGGAATCGGCGATGGCTCTGACGTAGTCGGCGAGGCCGGCGTGGATGAATCGTGTGTCCGGATAGGCGTGCTCCAGCGCGGCCACGATACGACCCAAATCACTCTGCGGTGGGAGGTGGTCACATCCGTTGCTGAGCAGGTACACGTCACCACGCGAGCGCTTCGCCATCTCCTGAAACAGGTCCTGAACCTGCTCCACCGCACGAGACACGTCGACCACGCGGTTCGTCCGAGCGTGCCACGATTCGTGGTACCCCAACTCCCCTCCCCCGCAATACCCTCGGCATTGATTGATGGCGAGCACCTCGCTCCCATCCGGCCCCCTCCAGCGGTATTCGAGTCCCAGTTCGTCGATCTCCGCGCCGTTTCCCCTCGTGTACACGAATGAATCGATACCGGCTTGACGGAGAATCTGCGGCAGTTGAGCGATGTGCCCGAACGAATCCGGGAGATACCCGACCTTCTGCGCCGGCCCTACGGCGCCTGCGATGCGGTGCCCGAGCATGAGATTTCGCACGGTGGCTTCCGCGCTCACCAGGAACTCATCCGGCAACACATACCACGGCCCAACCGTCAACGCGCCTCGAGCCACCAACGGGCGCATCCGATCGACATCCTCGGGGCGAATGGCCAGGTAGTCTTCGAGAATGATGGACTGGCCGTCGAGGAGAAAATGCTGGAACGCGTCGTCACGCTCCAATCTGTCCAAGACTTCCGCAACGACGTCGATCAGATCCACACGGAACTCGTGGAACGTGCGATACCACTCCCGATCCCAATGCGTGTGCGAAACGACGTAAACGGTGGTGGGCGAGGTGGCAGTCATTTGTGGTAGGGAGCCTGCATACTAAAGGAATGCGGCGCCGTCACGCGGCGAGGCGTTCGGCTCGGCTCACGAGGCCGGGGCTCATGAGCAACTCGCAGATATCGTCGAACCCGTCGGCCGGCCCGGACCATTCCAGCTCGTCGACCGACAAACTCACCGGCGCTCGTACGTCGACGGTGGCGATGCGTCGAAACAGCAATGCCAGATCGCGATTGCCTGCAAGCGTCGCAGCCAATCTGGCCGCACCGCGAACCGTGACATCCCAGTCGTGCTCCGAGTCCGGAATCTCCTCGATGTGCCGATACCGCGCCAGTACGGTGGAAGCCGATTTCGCGCCCCACCCCGCCAGCCCAGGATAGCCGTCGGCCGTATCCCCCATCAGCGCCAGGTAGTCTGGAATGGAGATGGGTGCAACCCCGAACTTCTGCATGACGCCGTTCTCGTCTCTCACTTCACGTTTGCGGCGGTCGAGTTGCACCACGCGACTCCCGACGACGCACTGTGCGAGGTCCTTGTCGGGAGTGCACAACAACACCTGGTGCACCCGGTCGTCGGCGGCCGCCATCGCGGCTCCGGCACCGAGTCCGTCGTCCGCCTCGTGCTCGACCATCGCCCACACGACGACGCCGAGTCCCCGCAATGCATCCTCCAGCAATCCAAATTGGGACAGCAACTCGGGCTCGATTCCGGAACCGTCCTTGTAGTCGGGCCAGAGGTCGTTGCGGAAGGATTCGATGACGTGATCGGTCGCTACGGCAACATGGGTCGCGCCATTCTCCAACATGGACAACACCGATCCGACGACCCCCGCCGCGGCCGCGACCTCCTGGCCCGCATCGTTGACCTCCTTGGGGAGGGCATAATAGTGGCGGAACAGCTCGTAGGTTCCGTCGACGAGATGGACCTTCATGCAGTGGAGTGTATCAGCGGCGGCCATTGACGGGCAACCCAACCACGGCCCAGTTTTGATATTCCCAGCAACCACGTTGGAGATCGCAAATGAACCAGCGAAGACGAGGATTCATGCGGCGACTGGTGCCGTGGGTGGTGGTGTTCGGAATCGGCGTGGGCGTCGGGTTCTACGTTCGGGACCGCCAGCAACACGAGCGGCTTCAGGACGCCATCGAAAACGCCCGTGAGGAGATGGAGGAGGCCGGCCTCGAGGCGATCGACCGGGCCCGACAGGCCGGTGCGGACCTCACCGCTGGCGCCGAAGCGGCGGCCGAAAGCACCAAGGCACTCTTTCGCAGGATCGTTCGAGGATCGGGAAACCAGTAGCCGGCCGGTCCGCCGGGTTGCCAGGGGGCGGAAAGGCGAACATAATGCCCGGTCGGTTGTACGACACATAGGCCCCGGACGGGCCGCCAAATCTAGAGTCTGAGCTCGGAATGACGACGTATCGCAGCGCCTGCAAACCGAAACGACGAGGAGTTGCTCTCCAGCTCCTCGTCTTGCAGGCGGTTGCCATGGGCTTGGCACCGATCGCACACGCCACGTCGGAGGTCGTCGGTGCTGAACGGACCATTGAAGCCGCTCATACGAGCCAGTGCGTTCCCGTTCACAACGAGACGGTCTGCACGTTCACCGCAAATTCGCAAACCGCGCTGCTCGTCGGCCGCGTCTCCCACCCCACCGCACATCCACACCGCCTCCGCGCCACCGACGGTCCACCGCGTCGGATCAGGCACCAAATCGATCCTGCCCGCAACGGCGAGCGAGCACCTCCCTGCCGGTAGTCTCAACAAGACATTACCGGTAGCCCCTTCGTCCGCACTGCAATTCAAGGCGGGCGGCCCATGGTTTGGAGGTGGAGTGTGAGAAGACTGGTATCCATCATCTGGGTGTGGTCCCTCATTGTGGGGGCGGCACCCCTCACCGCGCAGGAGGGGCGGACCCAGCAGGATTCGATTCTGATCCAGCTGCGTCAGCTGTTGCGCCGAGTCGATTCCCTCGAGCGGATGATCGGTGAGCTGCGGGCCGCGGGCCGCGACACGGCCGGACCCGTCGATGAGCTCGCCGCCCTCAGGGCGGCAGCCCGGGAGGCTGCCGGAGCAGGCGGCACACGGGCCGATACCGCGGCGCCACAGGAAAGCCGCACCCGGAACCTCAGCATCCTGAATCCCGAGATCAGTGTGAGCGGTGACATCGTCGGGGGTTACGCGGCACCCAGCGGCGGCCCCAACAACACCAGCGCGACACCACGGGAATTCGAATTCTCCTTCCAGGCAGCCCTCGATCCCTACACCCGCACCAAGGTCTTCGTGACCCGGGAGGAAGAATTCGAGATTGCCGGCGTCCCAGGGGAAGAAGACGAAGAGGGACACGGTGGGTTCGAGATCGAGGAAGGATACATGTATTGGGTGGGACTTCCCGGTGGGTTCGGCGCAAAAGTGGGAAAGTTCCGGCAGGAAATCGGCCTCTACAACCGGTGGCACACCCACGCCCTGTTCGAAGTGGAGCGGCCGCTGGCGGCGACGACCTTCCTCGGCGAGGACGGTCTGATCCAGACCGGCGTCGGCGTGACCTTGCCGAGCTTTACGGTGGGGCCCACCACATTCACCACCACCTTCGAGGCGACCAGCGGGACCAACGATGCGCTCTTCGAGGGAAGCAAGGAGCCCAGCTATCTCGGGAGGTTCCAGAGCTTCTTCGACTTCGGATCGAGCTACCTGCAGGTCGGAGCCACAGGGGTACTTGGGGAGAACGATGAGATCGGGATGGACAGCGAGCTCTTGGTGGTTGACGCGTTCCTGCGGTACACCCCTCCGGGCCGCGCACAGTACCGCGATTTCCAGCTCAAGGGGGAGTGGTACTTCGCCAGGCAGACAAATCCATCAGAGACGCTGACTGGGGACGGAGGGTACTTACAGGCCAATCTCCGTCTCAGTCGCCGGTGGATCCTCGGGACCCGCGCCGATCTTGTGAATGGGTTCGAGAACGTACCCGACATCTTCCAACTGGCACCGAGCCTCTCGTGGTGGCAAAGCGAGTGGGTGCGGCTTCGTTTGCAGTACAACTATCTGAAGCCGGAGGATGGGCCGGGCAACAACACAGTGCTCCTCCAATTCGTCTGGGCGATGGGCCCGCACAAGCATGAGAGCTATTGAACCATGAAATACACTGTCTTGATGATCGGCTTGATGACCAGCCACGCCGTCGCCGCGCAGGATCAGCTCCGGGTGGTGGCCACGCTGCCGACGTATGCGGCGATCGCTCGAGAGATCACCGGAGAGACCGCGGATGTGCAGTCGATAGCACGAGGCGACGAGGATGCCCATTTCGTCAACGCGAGGCCGAGCTTTGCCGCTATGCTCCAGCGGGCTGACGTGTTCATCTCGACCGGCCTGGATCTCGAGCTTTGGGTCCCGGCCCTGCTGGACAGAGCCAACAACCCCGGAATCGTCGAGGGCGGTCCGGGTCACGTGGTTGCCTACTCCGGGGTCGAGCTGCTCGACGTACCCGAGAACGTCTCGCGGACCGGTGGTGACGTGCACGTCTTCGGCAACCCGCACATTCACACCGACCCGATCAACGCCATCATCGTTGCCCGCAACATCCTGGCCGTGTTACGCCGCGTGGACCCGGCCAACGCGGCGACATACGATGCGAACACCGCTGCGTTCGAGGACCGCGTCATCCGAAGCCTGTTTGGTGACGAGATCGTCGAGCTCCTGGGAGCGGAGACCCTGTTCGACCTGGCGCGGAACGGTCGGTTTTGGGAGTTCGCGGAAGGCCAGACCTTTCAGGAGAAGCCGCTCGCGGACTACGTGGGTGGCTGGCTCGGCGAGGCAGCGCCGTTCCGCAACCAGCGCATGGTGTGTTATCACAAGAACTGGGCCTATTTCAGCGCCCGATTCCGGATCGAGTGCGCCATGTACGTGGAACCCAAACCGGGGATTCCGGCATCCCCTGGCCACGTCCGAGCGGTCATCGACTTCATCGAGACGGAAAACATCCCAGTGGTCTTCGCCGCGAACTACTTCAGCAGCAACCAGGTCGAGCGGGTGGCCTCACGGACCGGAGCGGTCCCGGTGGTGGTGCCGGAGCACGTGGCAGGGGAGGACGAGGTCGATGATTACTTCACCCTGGTCGACACCTGGGTCACCCGCCTGAGCGCTGCCTTCGAGGGTCGCGTGTCGGGGACCGTCCGCGGACACCGATAGGAGCACTCGTGTTCGAACTCATGTTGCCGGCCCTCGTGGCCTCGCTCATCCTGCTGGGCCTCCACGGCTACCTGGGAATCCACATCATCGCCCGGGGCGTGATCTTCGTCGATCTGGCCCTCGCCCAGGTAGCTGCCATGGGGTGGGCGGCGGCAAACCTCGGACTGGCGAACTGGATCGGAAACCTGTTGGGAATTCCCACTGGCGCCGCCGCGTACTCGATCGGGCTGCTGGCCACACTCATCGCTGCGGGACTGTTCAGCATCAGCCGGTTGGAACACGAATTCGTCCCGCAGGAGGCCCTCATCGGTATCGTCTTCGTCGTTGCGTCTGCCGGAACCATTCTCCTCGCCGCACAGGCACCTCGAGGCTCAGAGCACGTCGAGGAGCTGCTCACCGGGAGTCTTCTCTGGGTCACGTGGCCCGACATCGCGCGCCTTGCCGTCGTGTACGCGGCCATCGGCATCGTCCACTGGATCTTTCGCGACCGATTCCTGACCATCTCTCTGGATCCAGCTGCGGCGCGAAAGAAGAACCTCTCGGTGGGCTGGTGGGATTTTCTGTTCTACGCCCTGTTCGGAGTGATGGTGACGCTATCCGTTGCGATCGTAGGCGTATTGCTGGTATTCAGCTTCTTGGTCATTCCGGCCGTTGTCGCATTCCTGTTCACCAAACGACCGGGGTATCTGCTGGGCATCGCATGGGCGGCGGGTACCATCGCGACGGTTTTGGGCCTGTTCATCTCGTACCAAGCGGACCTACCCACTGGTCCCGTCGTGGTGTGCAGTTTTGCCCTGGTGTTGATCGGTGCTCTCGTCGTGTGGACTGTCAAGAACAGGCAACGGGCGGTGCCGCGTTCCGCGGCCAATACGCCCTAGGCATGGCTCCCGCCCAGTCGGGCCAGATCGCCATCGAAGCGTGATAGAACCGTGTCCTTGGCGAACGCCGGATCTTCCCGCGGATAATCCGAATTGTAGTGCAGGCCTCGGCTCTCTTTGCGCACCAGAGCTGAATGAATAATGAGCGCAGCAACGGTGGCAATGTTGCGCAGTTCCAGCAGGTCAGACGTCACCAGGTACTTCCAGTAGTACTCCGTGATCTCTTGCTCCATCAGCTCGTGCCGGCGCAACGCACGCATCAGCCGCCGATCGGACCGCACGATGCCGACGTAGTTCCACATGTATCGACGCACCTCATCCCAGTCTTGGGAGACCACGACCGATTCATCACTTGGGACGGCCTCACCGACCTCCCAATCCTTCACGTCGGCGTAGTCGGGGACCGCGACCTCGACCGCCACCTCCCCCGCCCGGTGCGCGAAGACGAGACACTCCAGCAGCGAGTTCGACGCCAGACGATTGGCGCCATGCAGGCCGGTGCACGCCGTTTCGCCGACGGCGAACAAACCCGCTACGCTCGTCCGTCCTTCCAGGTCGGTGACCAGCCCACCGCACGTGTAGTGCGCCGCCGGCACCACGGGAATCCTCTGCGTGGTGATGTCGATGCCGTACTCCAAGCATCCCGCGTAGATGTTGGGAAAGCGCTCTCGCAGGAAGGCGCTGTCGATATGGGTGACGTCGAGATACACGTGGTCGTCGCCACTTGCCTTCATCTCGGTGTCGATGGCGCGGGCGACGACGTCCCGGGAGGCGAGTTCCTTCGCATCATGATACTCCGCCATGAACGGCCTGCCCTGCAAATCCCGGAGAATGCCGCCTTCCCCGCGCATCGCTTCCGAAATCAACATGCCCTTGGCGTCCGGATGGTACAGAATCGTCGGATGGAACTGGAAGAACTCCATGTTGGCCACTCGTGCGTTCGCTCGGTAGCCCATGGCGATTCCGTCGCCTGTGGAGATGTCCGGATTCGACGTGTAGAGGTAGACCTTCCCCGCGCCCCCGGTGGCGAGCACTGTCACCGGGGCGAGCACGGTGTGAATTGTCCCGGTTGACGTCTCGAGCACGTACGCGCCCTTGCAGCAACGGCCCTCATCGTCCGACGGCACAATCAGGTCAACCGCCATATGGTCTTCCCAGATCTCCACGTTGGGAAGCTGCTTGACAGTCTCGAGCAAGGCCCGGATCAACTCCCGGCCCGTGGCGTCCTCGGCGTGCACAATGCGTCGAGCGGAATGCCCACCTTCCCGCCCCAGATCCAATTCCTCGGGCCGGCCCTTGTTGGTGGTGAATCGTGCCCCCACCGAACGCAGTTCTTCGATCCGTGCGGGTCCGTCGCGAACACACATCTCGACGGCATTTGGACGGCACAGACCACAACCCACCGTCAGTGTGTCCTGAATATGGGCGTCGAAGCTGTCCCCGCCGTCGATGACCGACGCCACGCCCCCCTGGGCGTAATTCGTTGCCGAAACCCCGACCTCTCTCTTGGACAGGAGAATGACTCGACCCCGGCCGGCCACCGCTCTGGCGAAGGTCAGCCCGGCAAGCCCCGTGCCAACGACGAGAAAGTCACATTCGACGCGCATTGTCACTACGGCTCCAAATGCTCACACCCGCACCCACCATTTGCCTTTTGCACTGTTCCCCTCGACCCGGCGGAAATCCACGGCGTCGATGTCGCGCCGGAGTGCCGCAACCAACCGCTCTCCCTCCTCACGCGTCACCTCCCCGCCCAACAGCAAGACGGTTCCCTCGTCGCCATCGAGCGCCACGGTAATGGTGCGGGAATCGCCCACATAATCCCGCAGTTGCCGTTCCAGATCCTTCGCGAACTCGAGGCGATCCTGCCGAGAGGCGGGTTTCTTCTTCTTGTCGGCCCGCGCCGCCTCTTCACGGTGCTCGCGCCGGATCCCCGTGACCGTCGGCAGGGTGAACGGCAACCCCATCACCACACCAAAGGTGATGAAGAGCCACGGTGAATAGAGGAGCGCATCGCCGTCGAGGTTCGTCACAATGGTCCGTAACACCCAACTCAGGCCCACCACCACCACACCCATCACCCCCAAGTAGTACATCGCGAGTCCCCACCAGCGCCACTGGCGGAGGAATGCCCGACCCCTCCGGCTGCGAAAAAGCGAGTTCACGCCGAACGAGCTCACCATGCCGCCTGCGAGAATCAGCATCGACAGGCCGAGGATGGGAAGGAGTTCCGTTGAGTCCATGAGTAATGCTCTCGCCCCACTTGATTCACAGCTAATATACGCAGCGACGCGCGCAGCGCTGGATTCACCGCTGGGCACACGGTATCCTTAGGCCACCTCCAGATGATCCACCGACTCAGCACGTTCCTACGGCAACTCCACGACGCCCTGCGTCAGACCGAACAGGTCTACATGGTGCTGGTGGCGGTCGTCATCGGCTTGCTCGGTGGCTTGTGCGCCGTGGGCTTCCGCCTCCTCATTCAGCTCTTGAACCGCGTGGCCTGGGGCGAAGGGCAGTACACACTCGAATACCTCTACAATCTGCCGTTTTGGTGGAAGATAGCGGCTCCTGCCGTCGGCGGTCTGATCGTGGGGCTGATCACCTATCGGTTCGCGCGGGAGGCGCGCGGGCACGGAGTCCCGGAGGTCATGGAGGCGGTGGCCCTGAAGGGCGGCCGGATCAGGCCGCGAGTCGTCATCGCCAAGATGTTCGCCTCCGGCATCAGCATCGCTTCGGGAGGATCGGTGGGCCGCGAAGGCCCCATCGTGCAGATCGGGTCCGCACTCGGCTCGACCATCGGGCAGTGGCTGAAGATCGATCCGCGCCGCCTCCGCACCCTGGTGGGGTGCGGAGCGTCGGCCGGCATCGCCGCCACGTTCAACGCACCTGTCGCCGGGGCCCTGTTCGCCGTCGAGATCATCGTGGGCGACTTCGGCGTGTCCCAGTTCTCGCCCATCGTCATCTCGTCTGTCGCCGGCACCGTGGTCAGCCAGCACTTCCTGGGAGATTTTCCAGCTTTCGAAGTCCCGGCCTACAGTTTCGTGCACGCCTTCGAGCTCTTCGCCTACGCAGCCCTCGGGTTGTTGGCCGCGGTCGTTGCCCTGGTGTTCGTGCGCACCCTGTACGCCGCCGAAGATCTCTTCGATCGGGTTCCCATCTTCCCACCGGTCCGGACGCTGGTCGGCGGGGCCATGATCGGGATCATCGGTATATGGCTGCCCCAGGTGTTCGGCGTCGGGTATGAAGCCATCAACGAGGCGCTCCACGGCTCGATGGTGTGGAAATTCATGCTGCTGCTCGTGGTGTTCAAGATCGTGGCGGTCTCCCTCACGATTGGCTCCGGAGGATCGGGCGGCATCTTCGCACCGTCGCTCTTCATCGGCGCGATGTTGGGTGGGGCCGTCGGGACGGTGGTGCACACGGTGTGGCCGGCGAGCACCGCCGGCGCGGGGGCATACGCCCTGGTCGGTATGGGAGCGGTCGTCGCGGCGGGAACCCACGCCCCGATCACCGCCATCCTCATCATCTTCGAGCTGACTGGAAGCTACGAGATCATCCTGCCGCTGATGATCAGCTGCATCATTGCGACCCTGCTGGCCACCAGGATGCAGAAGGCATCCATCTACACGCTCAAGTTGTTGCGTCGAGGGATCGACATCCACAAGGGCAAGGACGCCAACGTGCTCCAGTCCGTTTCGGTGCGCGAGGAGATGCGCTCCGAGGTCGTGACCGTGTCACCCGATGCCCAACTCGTGGTGCTGTTGTCTCGCTTTATCGAGCATCCGGGCAGCACGCTCTTCGTGACGGATGAGGACGAAGATCTGCTCGGGATCGTCACCGCCGACGACATCAGGCCGATCATGCGAGAGGCCGAGTCCCTGGAGGCCCTGGTCATCGCGGAGGACGTGATGGTCGTGAGAGACTTCCCCACCGTATCGCCAAACGACACGCTGGCTCACGTGATGAAGTACTTGGGATCGTACCGAGGCGAGGTCGCCGTCATGGAGCAAGGCCGACTGGTGGGCGCCATCTGGCCGGGGGATGTCATCGAGCGGTACAACACGGAGGTGTTCAAGCGCGACATGGCCCATAGCATGGTGTCCGCCGTA
The DNA here is from genome assembly GCA_039589615.1 of Gemmatimonadota bacterium. Taxonomy (GTDB): domain Bacteria; phylum Gemmatimonadota; class Gemmatimonadetes; order Gemmatimonadales; family GWC2-71-9; genus B3T1B10. The sequence continues at coordinate 35,686 of JBDHHA010000013.1, read as the reverse complement.
CAGGGGGACAGCGCGGTCGTTCCCGCGGTGGAGAACACGGCGGTGGCCGAGGTTCCCGCACCGGCATCGTTCGTTGGGAAGTCGATCCGCGCACTGGGGGTTCGCGAAAACTATGGTGTGAGCGTCTTGATGATCAAACAGACGTCGGAGACCGGCGATGAGGCCCTACAAACAACGCCCTCCCCCGATTACGCATTTCGGCAGGACGACGTGTTGTTGGTCATGGGTCCCAGCGAGGAGCTGCGTCGCTGGAAGAGCGGCATGGTGCGATAGTCAGGCCGTCGTGAACGTGAAGATCATGCCGTAGGTGCCGTTGCCCGGATGCCGCCATCCGTATCCCATCATGCTGGACGACACCGACCCCATCCCCCCCATCATTCCGCCGGTCACCCATTGTCCCCCGAAGCCTTCGCCCCGTTGGCAAGAGACAACATTGCCGTTGACGTCCATCAACCCGCCCCCGATGTGGATCGCGTATTCGGTTTGTGATTTGAGGGAATGGTCGGGAACGAACGTCAGGGCCGTGTGGTCCGTCGACCAGGTCCACATCCCAGGAACGATCTCGCCGTTGACGCCACCCTCGTGGAGCACCACGTACTGTTCCATGCCCATGCCCACCGGGTGCGAAAACTGAATGGTTACCGGCTCGTTGGGATCGACGTCGGTCGCTCCTCCCGCGGGAATGACCGAAAGGAGCTCCGTCGTCTCGATCGGGTCCGTGACATCGGTTGCGCACGCTCCGAGTGCGGCTACGACGGCAAGGAGAATCAGCGAATTGGCAGTCCGGCTCACGTGAACGTCCTATCTGTGGGAAACCCTGTCGGAGTATCTCCACCAGGCCATGAAGAAACGTTAAAGAACCGGTGAGGCATCGTCCTGTAAAGCCCTGCTTGACACAAGAGGCGGAACAGGTACGTGCGATCCATCCGTCGCCGAGCGGGTCCCGAAGGGGTACATTAGGCCGCGCAGCCAAGGACGCCGTGTATCGCGGGCGCACGGGGTGGACGTCCACGACATCTCACCCACCGGACATCCCAACAATGCGTGAAAACTGGGGAAGCCGCTTCGGCTTCATCATGGCCACGGCCGGCTATGCGGTCGGTCTCGGCAACATCTGGAGATTCTCCTACACGGTGGGGGAGAACGGCGGCGGGGCGTTCCTCATCGTCTACATCGCCTGCGCCATGCTCATCGGGATCCCCCTGTTGACGGCGGAGCTGAGCCTCGGCCGCAAGACCCGACTCACCCCCATCGCCGGCATGGAGAAGCTCACGGGGAGCCCCCGGAGCCCCTGGGCAAGCGTGGGGTGGCTGGGGTCCATCGCCAACGTGATGATCCTGTCCTACTACTACATGCTGATGGCGTGGATCGTGGCGTACTTCGTCCAGATCGCCACGGGCCGGTTCGCCGGCATCCCGGCATCGGAGATTCAATCCACGTTCGACACGTTCACCGCAACGCCCATCCCCGTCCTGGGCTACACCCTCCTGGTCACCGTGGTCATTGCGGTGCTGGTGGGCCGGGGTGTCCAGAAGGGGGTCGAGTGGGTGGCCAAGTTCGCCATGCCCCTCCTGTTCCTGCTGTTGTTGGTGTTGGCAGCCCGCTCCCTCACGTTCGAGGGAGCCGGCCGGGGCCTGGCCTGGTATTTGACCCCCGACTTTTCCGCCCTGAACGGCCGGACCATCCTCGCCGCGCTGGGGCAGGCCTTCTTCTCCATCGGGATCGGGATGTCGGCGGCCATCGGGTTCGGGAGCTACATGAAACGCGACATGGATATCCCCGGCAACGCCGCCATGGTGGTGGCGTGTGACACCGGTGTCGCGTTCCTCGCCGGCCTTGTCATCTTCCCCGCCCTCTTCGCCTTCGGCCTCCAACCGGACGAGGGTGCCCGCCTCCTGTTCGTCACGATGACGAACCTGTTCGATCGGATGCCTATCGGACAACTCTTTGGCGGCGCGTTCTTCTTCCTGTTGATCCTGGCCGGATTGACGTCCGCCATGGCTCAGACCGAGGTCCTGGTCGCCACGCTGTGCGACTCGCTGCGCATCACCCGAAGAAAGTCGGTGGTGATCTCGGCGACGGGATTGTTCGTGCTGACCGTCCCCAACGTGCTGTCCCAGGGACCGTGGTCCCACATTCGGGTGCTCGGGATGGACATCTTCGTGCTGGTGGACAAGATCTCGGGCAACTTCATGCTCGTGGCCGCCGCCCTGGCCGTGGCGCTCTACGTGGCGGTGGCGTGGGGGTGGGAGGGGTTCCGGGACGAGACGAACGTGGGCGCGGGGCGCATCAGGGTGTTTGCGTCGTGGAAGCCGTTCGTGATGTATCTCATCCCTATCGCGGTGACGATCATCCTGCTGGGGGGACTCGGGATATTCTGAGGAGCGAAGGCCGTCCGCGCGCTGTCCTGCGGTCTTTCCCCCGGGGAGGCGGCCTCCAGCTGAACGTCCACCGTCTGCACCCCTTCGACGCACCTCAACGAGAAAATCTCCCCCACGAACTCCGCGTGGCTGACGAACACGAGGAAGGGACAGAACAACTCGCCGGGGAAATAGCGGTACACGAACGAGAACGAGTACTGCCCCGTGCTGTCCGAATAGACCTCGGCGAAACCGCCGGCGCTGGTCGTCCGGACCTCAATGAACGCGGAGTCTATGGGTACCCTGGTGCCCAAGGCCGTGATCGTCCCCTGCACCTCGATGGTCAGCTCGTTGGGCTCGAGTGGGTTGGACGAGCTGCTGCAAGCCGCGCAAAGCAGCGTGGCAACGGCGCTGACTTTCACGCGAAGACGGCCCACTCGTGCCATCGACAACGCTCTGGATCGGTGAAGACCGCGCATGGGAAGCCTGTCCTGCGGGGGAATTCCTCGGGGAATGGGCCAGGGAGGAGTTGAACCTCCGACCTCACGCTTATCAGGCGTGCGCTCTAACCACCTGAGCTACTGGCCCGTCGGGTTTCGCAATGTAGAAGGCCGAGGTGGTCGCGCCAAGGGCCTTGGCATGCCGTTCTCACCCATCCCAGTCCGCACGCCGCGGGTGAGCCGGATGCCGCCGATCATCGTCGTCACCGAACTCCTCGTACTCCTCGTACTCGTCGTACTCCTCCCCGCCCAAATCCTCATCCTCCGGGTCCGTCTCGTCTGAGTTCTCTTCGCCCTCGAATTCTCCGTCTTCTTCGAATTCCGATTCGTCAAAGCCGTCCGCGTCGGCCGAATCGGTCTGGGACGAATGTGCCCACGCCTGCATGAGGAGCTCTCCTGCGCCCAACCGCGTTGAGGTTAACCTACCGCTTTGCCATCTGCTCGCGCGACCCGACGACGATCGACGGCCGTGAGAGACCGTTTGCGCAATCGGATCGCAGCGGGTGTAATCTCTATTAACTCATCGTCCTCGATGTATTCAAGGGCCAGCTCCAACGTGACCTCCCGAGGGGGCTCGAGGCGGATCATCTCGTCGGAGGCGGTCGTGCGCATGTTGCTGAGCTTCTTCTCCTTGGTGATGTTCACCTCCATATCTCCGGGCCGGGAGTTCTCCCCTACGATCATGCCTTCGTAGACGCCCACTCCCGGTGAGATAAACATCGTCGCCCGTTCCTGCAAGTTGAAGATGGCGTACCCCACCGACGCACCGGGCCGGTCCGCCACCAGCACGCCCCGTGTCCGGCCGGCGAGCGGGCCCGCCCACGGGCCGTACTCCATGAACCGGTGGTGCATCACGCCCTCCCCACGGGTGTCGGTGAGGAACTCGCCCCGCAAACCAAAGAGCCCCCGGGACGGAATCCGTGACTGCATCTTTACACGGCCGTCACCCGTGTTCTTCATGTCGATCATCTCACCGCGCCGGATGGCCAGCTTCTCGATGACCGTTCCGAGCATGTCCTCCGGGACATCGACATTGAGATCTTCGTAGGGCTCCAACCGCTCTCCACGATCCGTCACCCTCGTGATGACCCGGGGCCGGCTCACCTGGAACTCGTAGCCTTCCCGGCGCATCGTCTCCATGAGGATGCCCAGGTGCAGCTCGCCGCGGCCCGACACGGTGAGCACATCGGGCTTGTCGGTCTCTTCCACCCGCAGGGCGACGTTCCGCTCCAACTCCTTGAGCAGCCGCTCCCGTACCTGTCGTGACGTGACGAACCTCCCCTCACGACCGGCGAAGGGGGAGTTATTGACCATGAAATCCACCGAAATGGTGGGTTCTTCAACCGCAATGCCCGACAGCCGCTCCCGGCACGCCGGATCGGTGATGGTCTTGCCGATCTCCACTTCCCCCAGGCCCGCCAGGGCCACGATGTCACCCGCACCGGCCGCTTCGACCTCGATGCGCTGGAGCCCCTCGAACGAGTAGAGTGTGGTCACCTTCGCGGTCTCCGCCTCGGATTCGCCCACGGGCCCGGGTGCCCCCAGCGGCAACAGCGAGACCAGTTGCCCAACCGACACGCGGCCACGCTCGATCCGCCCGATGGCCAGGCGCCCCACGTACGGCGAGTGATCGACGGTGGACACCAGCATCTGAAACGGGCCCGTCTCCTCGCACGCGGGCGGGGGAACATGCTGCAGAATGGCACTGAAGAGGGGTTCTAGATCGTTCCCCCGCGTTACCAGGTCGGTCGACGCGACACCGTCCTTCGCCGAGACGTAGAGGAAGGGGGCGTCGAGCTGATCGTGTGACGCCTCCAGGTCCATGAACAACTCCAGTACCTCGTCGTGCACTTCGGCCGAACGAGCGTCCGGCCGATCCACCTTGTTGATGACCACGATGGGGTGGAGCCCCAAGCCCAGGGCCTTCCGGGTAACGAACCGGGTCTGGGGCATTGGCCCCTCTGCGGCGTCCACGAGCAGCAACACCCCATCTACCATGCGGAGGATGCGCTCAACCTCGCCGCCGAAGTCGGCGTGTCCGGGCGTGTCCACGAGGTTGATCTTGGTGTCACCCCACCGCAGCGAGGCGTTCTTGCTGAGGATCGTGATGCCCCGTTCCCGCTCGAGCGGGTTGGAGTCCATCACCCGCTCTGCCACTCGCTCGTGGGTGCGAAACACGCCCGCCTGGCGGAGCATCTTGTCCACCAGCGTCGTCTTCCCGTGATCGACGTGTGCGATGATCGCGATATTACGAATTGGCAATTACTGCAACACCTTATCTATCAATGGGTTACACGTCGAGCACAGACCAGGCTGTACGTCTCTCCTGCGCGCTCGCCTCGATCCCCGGGGCGACGTGTTCACGGACGAGCCGATTTGATGTAGCTTTTGCAGGACGTTCATGGACGAAGTCCCCTTATCCTCCATACTGGTGCGCGGGCTCGCGGTCCTCGGATTGATCGCCGCCAACGCGCTCTTCGTATCCGCCGAGTTCTCTCTTCGGGCGGCTCGCCGGACCCGTCTCGACGAGCGGGCACGACAAGGCGACAGCAAAGCTAAACTGGCCCGAAGAGCTATACAATCGCTCGACCGGTACATCGCCACGACGCAACTCGGCGCTACGCTTGCCACCATCGGCCTCATCTGGGTCGCCGAACCGGCGGTGGCGGCACTGGTTCAATTCGTGTTCGCCGACCTTCCCGCCCCGCTCGATGCGGTGTCGACTCACGCGTTCGCCGTCGCCATCACGTTTATTGTCGTGGCGATGGCCCAGATCGTGTTTGGCGGGTTCATTCCGAAAGCTATCGCCCTCAACCACCCCGTGGACACGAGCCGATGGGTGGCGGCCCCGCTCATTGCCTTCACGGCGGTGACCAAGCCCTTCCTCTGGCTCCTCAACGGCACCGCGCGACAGATTCTCCGCCTCTTCGGCCTCCGGGCCCCATCCGAAGCGGAAGGCTCGCGCCGCCCGGACGAGATCCTCAGCATGGTGCGGCAAAGCCAGGAGTCGGGACACTTCGACACCCAGGACGTGCAGCTCATCAAGGGCGTGTTGGAGTTCACGGAGAAGGCCGCCCGGGAGGTCATGACCCCTCGGACGGAGGTGATCGCGTTGGAGGCCACGCTCACCGTGGAAGAGGCCGCGGCCCGCGTCGCCGAAGCAGGCCGTTCTCGCTACCCGGTCATTCGAGAGTCGTTGGATGACATCGCCGGCGTCGTGCATGCCAAACAGATTCTCGCGAAACTGCCCGCCGCCAAATACCAGCGACTGGACGGCATCATGCAGGACGCGTTCTTCGTCCCGAGTTCCCGGGAGATCGAAGATCTACTGACCGACATGCAACGGCTGAAGCGCCACATGGCGATCGTGCTCGATGAGTACGGAGGCACCGCCGGCATCGTGACGATGGAAGATCTCCTCGAAGAGATCGTGGGGGAGATCCACGACGAGTACGACGCGAGCGAGGCGGAGTTCGAGCCCAGCGAAGACGCCACCACCCTGCCCGGCAGCATGGAGATCGACGAAGCGAACGAGCGGTTCGACTTCGGGATCGACAGCGATCACTACACGACTGTCGGGGGGTATGTGTTCGGTACGCTGGGACGGTTGCCGAGAGTGGGAGATCGGGTGTCGGTGAGAAACGCGGTCCTGGAAGTGATCGAGATGGACGAGCGAAGGGTCGGGGAGCTCCGCATCGGACCGGGAGCTCCCGACTAGGCCTCGCGCCGTCGGGCCAACTCGACCGCGAGTTCGACGGCCCTGCGCATCGAGCCCGGATCGGCGATTCCCTTCCCTGCGATATCGAGGGCGGTTCCGTGATCCGGCGACGTCCGGATGAATGGAAGCCCCAGCGTCACGTTCACCGCTCTGCCGAACGCCGCCATCTTGATGGCGGTCATGCCCACGTCGTGGTACGGAGCCAGTACCGCATCAAACTCCCCGCGCGCCGCCCGGACAAAGACGGTGTCGGCCGGCAGGGGGCCGGCCGCCCCGAGTCGCTCCGCGGCAGGAGCCAGCACGGCGGTATCCTCGTCACCGAACAGCCCATCTTCCCCTCCGTGGGGATTCAGCGCGCACAGCACCAGCCGGGGATCGGCGACGCCGAACCACTCCCGCAGGGCGCGTTGGGCGATCTCACCAACCAGCACGGTGCGTTCGGTGGTGATCGCGTCGGCGACCTCCCGGAGGGGGATGTGGGTCGTGACGAGCACCACCCGCAGAGTGTCCGCCGCCAGCATCATCGCCACGTCCGCTCCGCCGGCCAGGTCGGCCAGAAACTCGGTGTGGCCAGGATAGCGATAGCCGGCGAGGTGCAGCGCATGCTTCTCCGCCGGCGCCGTCACCATGGCGCCGACCTCGCCTGAGAGGGCGAGTTGCGCCGCTGTCTCGATTGCCAACCCAGTGAGCCGCCCGGCGGCTCCCGGCGGCAGGGATGGGAGATCCTGGCGAGGGTGCGGGGCCAGTTTGCCCACGCCGATCCCGTCGGGGTAATCCGACGCCAGTTCATCCGGCCCCACAACGACGAGATCCGCCCCGGGAGGCGGATCTTGCATGACCTGCTCGACGATTTCGGGCCCGATCCCCCGAGGGTCGCCTAGCGTGACGGCAACTCGGAGAGCCACAGCGCCTAGTAGCGGATATCGATGTACGTCGCCGCCCTGAGGGTGGCGACGTATTGCACGATCCCGTTCTGCTCCGCAACCCTGGCGCGCAGGTTGTCTCGCATCTCGTCGAAGCTGTACTCTCCCGCCGCGAGTCGCTGCTGAAACAGGATGACCGCGTATTTATCCCCGACCGCCGCGGGAAGCGTTATGGGCCCGATGACGTCACCCGCCTCGGCCCCGGCAATGGCCTCCTGGTATATCGGGGGCAGGTTGGCGTCCTCCATTCGATCGGCGAAGCTCTCCTCGTCTTCGTCGTGATAGGTGCGCATGACCGAATCCAGCGAAACGCCGTCGCGCAGCAGTTGCGCCACCGTGTCTGCCCGGGCACGCGCCACCTCGCGCGCCAGGTCGGTGATCTCCGGTGCGATGAGAATGTGCCGGGCCTGAACCTCCGCCGGCTCGGCCCGGCGCACCTGGATGATGTGAAAGCCGAACGACGTGCGCACCGGGTTGGAAATCTGACCCGGACGGAGAAAGAATGCCGCCCGTTCGAACTCCCGAGCCATGTTGCCCCGCCGGAACCATCCCACATCGCCACCCTGCGCCGCCGAACCCGGGTCGTCGGAGAACTCCATCGCAAGGGCCGCGAAATCCTCGCCGGCCCGGGCCCGCACCAACACCGATTCGGCCCGAGCCCGGGCTTGCTCCAGGGAAGCCGAGTCGGGCAGGGGGCCGACCACCACCTGGCGGAACGTCACCAGCGGCGGCCGTAGCTCCACCTGCTGCTCCTGCTGCACCGCGAGATCGAAGATCTCCCGCAGCTCGTTCTCCGTGGGCGGAATCGGTCGGATCGCCCCGGTCTGTTGGAGGAGCGACAGCAACTGTTCCTGCTGCATCTGCCGGCGGATCCCCCGAGCCATCCAGAGCCGGTACTCGTCGGGCGTCGCAAACCCCACACGCCGGATCTCTTGCTGAAAGTCGAGCTCCGAGACAAACGCGTTGCGGATGTCCCGCAGCTGGTCGTCCGCACGGGACTGGACCTCCTCCTCGCTGACGAACACCATGGTGTCCCGCTCGGCCGCCTGCACGAGGATCTCCTCCACGATCAACGTGTCGAGGATGATACGCCGCAGTCGGTCGAGGCCCGCGGAGTCGGTGGGGACGTTCGGGCTCTGGAGCCGCAAGATCTGCATCTGCTCCTCGATCCGCGACATGGGGATGGGCACCGTCCCCACGACAGCAGCAATCCGGTCCACCACCTGGTACTCGGTGTCCTGTGCCCGAAGCGGGGAAGCAGCGGCCCCCAAGGCCAGAGCCACCAAGGCCGCACGGCGAGTGTAGGCGATCACGGTACGTTCTGCTCCGATTGTGGATCAGCCGGTCGTTCCGTGGCGGCCTGCAGCCGGCCGGCAAGTTGTAGCGCGGCGTCGATGCCCGCGGGGAGGATTCTCCACTCCGCCATCTGTCGCAGCTGCTCGGCCAGGGCGGGAGGCACCGGCTGGAGCGCGAGCTGGCGGGAGGCGACGGCTTCGAAATAACGGTCGACTTGCTGGCGGGCCAGCTGCTCGCGCGCCGCCGGGGTGGGACCGTATGCGGCGAGGGAATCCGGCCACAACCCGGTGGCCCCCCAGAGCGACTGCAACCCCAACCGGTATTGCTCCTCCATGAGGCCGTACGTGCTATCACTCATCCCGATCCCCGCGCTGTCGGCCTGCTGCCACAACAACTCCTGCAACACGAGCTGCCGCGTGAAGTACGTAATTTGATCGTCGGGGGCTGCAAGCAACTGTTCGTAGGTTTCGGGCGGGACGTACAGCAGCCAGCGGGCGAACTGATCGGAGGTGAACCTCCCCCCCTCGTAGGTCGCCAATGCGTTCGACGATTCCAGCGCCCGCTCCAGGGATGTCGTGATCTCCCGGACGGTCGCCGGCGCCGTGGGAAGCACCTCCACACCTCGGTCCAGCATGAGCTGCGCACCGTACGCCGAGTCCAACCGTGTCGCCGTGGCCTGCCCGACGTACAGCGTGTATAGGTCACGCACTTCTTCGAGTGTGGGCCGGTAGATGATGTGGTACCCGTACTCGGTCTCGGTAACGGGGGACAGATCGCCGGGCCGCAAGGCAAAGGCGGCATTCTCGAACCGCGGCACCGTTTGACCACGCCGCACCAATCCGAGGCTCCCGTTGTTCACCCGCGCGATGGAATCCTCGCTCTGTGCGTTCGCCTCTTCCCACAATCCGCCCGACACCAGGCGGTCGTGCAGGCGCAGCGTCAGGGCCAGTTGCCGGCCCTTCTCTTCGGGGGTCGTCTCCGGCGTGACGCGGCGTAGCACGTGCGCCAGCACACGTACGTCTCCAACACGGTACGCGCTATCCACCGTTTCCGGGGTCACCTCGACTTGGCCCGCGAACAGCTGTTCCCGGAACACCGCCAACAGGTACTGTCGTCGTTCGAACCACATGGTGTTGGTCACCATGGCGGTGTCCATCAATGAATCTCCGGCGGCGGCCCGTTGAGACAGAAGGGTCACGTTGACCCAATGACGAGCCAGCTCGTCGGCCACATCGGCCCGCAGCGGCAGCGGCTGTCCCAGCACCAAGATTTCCGCAAACCGACTGACGGTGAGCTCCTCACCGTCCACCCGCACCACGACGTCGGGATGTGCCGTGAAGACATCACCCAGCGCACCGCAGCCGCACAGCACGGTCAAGCCAATGACTACAGGAAGCTTCTGCATTTCTCCTCTTCTCTACGTCCCTGCCGGGGCACTCGCCGATTCGGGGGCCGACGCCTCCAACACCAGGCGAAAGGCGCGGATCAAGCCGGCACTCGCCGGCAGGCCACCCAAGCGAGTGAGCCGCATCGTCAACGGCTGAACCCGCCGCACTTCGGCCGCGAATTGCACCTCGTCCATGGCCACGTTCAAGCCGGCCATGCGCGGCGTCGCGTCCGGCCGGAATTTCAACCTCGCCTCGTCACCCTGGACCACCACCGACTGGAGAGCGAGGCGGGCTCCCAAAAGGCGCAACTCGAACACCGTCAGGAGACGAGCGGCCTCCTCCGGCAACGGCCCAAAACGGTCCCGGAGTTCCTCCTGGAGGCCCGAAATGTCATCGACTTCCGAAGCCCGCGCCAGCCTGCGATAGAAGTCCAACTTGGCGTCTTCGTCCGGAATGAACTCCTCGGGAAAGTGAGCCGGCCCGTCGAGGATCACCTCCGGCGGTGGCGTGTCCTGGGGGACACCTTCGCCCCTGAGGGCCTTCACCGTGTCGCCGAGCCAGCGCATGTACAGGTCGAAGCCCACGGCATGGGCGTGCCCGGACTGTTCCACCCCCAAGAAATTACCCGCCCCACGCAGCTCGAGGTCCCGCATGGCCAGCACGTACCCCGACCCCAGCTCCGTGTGATGCTCCAGCAGCTTTACACGCCGCTCTGCGTCCGGGTCCATCGTTTCGGGCGCGATCAGGTAGCAGTACGCCCGCCGGTGCCCGCGCCCCACCCGACCCCGCAACTGGTAGAGTTGGGCGAGCCCGAGTTGATCGGCCCGGTGGACGATCATCGTATTGGCGTTCGTGACATCGAGACCTGACTCGACGATCATCGTGGACACCAGCACATGGACGTCCCCGGCGCCAAACGCGCGCATCAGATCATCGAGCTCTCGCTCCTTGGTTTGCCCATGGCCCACCTCGACCCGCGCCCGAGGCGCCAGCCGCCGAACCCGTTCCGCGATAGTCTCGATCGTCTCGATGCGGTTGTGTACGAAGAACACCTGGCCGCCCCGATCCAGCTCTCGAGAGATCGCCTCCATCAACAACTCGTCGTCCCACGGTTCCACGAACGTCAGCACCGGGGATCGATCGCGAGGTGGCGTTTGCATCAGGGCGAGATCGCGCAGCCCGGACAAGGCCATGTGGAGCGTCCGCGGAATGGGCGTCGCGGTGAGGGTCAACACATCGACTTCGAGACGCAGGGCCTTGAGCCGCTCCTTGTGCCGCACGCCGAAACGGTGCTCTTCATCCACCACGAGTAGGCCGAGGTCGTGAAACACGACGTCCTTCGACAGCAGCCGATGCGTGCCGATGACGACATCGACGGTCCCGAGCTTCAGGCCGTCCAACACGTTGCGTTGCTCGGCGGGCGTTCGGAATCGCGACAGCACCTCGATCTTCACCGGAAAGTCCGCCATCCGGTCGTCGAAGGTGCGTGCGTGCTGCTCGGCGAGAATCGTCGTCGGGACGAGCACCGCAACCTGCTTGCCGGCCACCACCGACTTGAACGCCGCGCGCACGGCGATCTCCGTCTTGCCGTACCCTACGTCCCCCACGACCAACATGTCCATGGGAGCAGGCCGCTCCATGGCCATCTTCACCCGCTCGATGGCTGTGCGCTGGTCGGGGGTGTCCTCATACAGGAAGGACGATTCCAGCTCCGCCTGCCAACGGGTGTCCGGAGGAAAACCGTACCCCGCCGCGATTGAGCGCTTCGCATACAGCTCGAGGAGCTCCGCGGCCATCTTCCGGATGGCGGCCTCGGTCTTCTTGCGCTGCCGTTTCCACTTGGCCCCCCCGAGTCGGTGCAGCTTGGGCGGGATCTGTGACGCCGCTTCGCCGGACGTCCGGTACCGTTCCAGTTGATCCAACTTGTAGAGCGGCACGTTGAGGCGATCGCCCCCCTCGTACTCCAACACCGCAACTTCCATGGTCCCGGCGTCCGTCGTCAGCGTCTCCGTGCCGCGGTAGAGCCCGATCCCGTAGTCGAGGTGCACGACGTAATCGCCCGGGGTCAAAGCACCTGCGGCGGCGGAGACCATCGCCTGCTTGTATCGCCGGGGCCGCCGAATACGCCGCGCCCGGCGGAAGATCTCATGGTCCGTGAGCACGGTGAGCCCGGGCATGGCGAAGCCGGCGTGGAGCGCCCCGATGGCCAACGTCAGGTTTCGGGGCACGGCACCGTCCGGCGTGTCCGACAGCAGTTCCTCGAGCCGCTCGAGCTGGCCTTCGTTGTCGCACAAGATCAGGGTGGGCCCCGCCGCGATGATGGACGCCAGGCGCTTCATCTCGCGCTCGACCGCTTCCGGCTGGTGGAGCTGGAAGTCGAAATCGTACGGCTGGTGTTCGAGGAAGACACGCGGGAATTCCGTCAGCCGCGCGTCCCACCGATCCGGGGGAACAAAGAGGGCGGCCCTGTCGGGAACGTCCTCCCCCAGGCGGCGCGCCACATCCAGGTGATGCTCCGCCTCCGTCCACATGCGATGGATCTCTGCGCCGCCGGCGCCCGGCTCCACCACCACCAGAGTCTCGGGAGGGAGGAGATCGAGAAGTGACTGGCGCTCGGGTGCGGCGGATTCCCCCACACCGGACTCCCCTGCCGGCGCCCCACTGCCGTGCGCAGCCACCGGTAACACGCGAACGAAGCGCCGCTCGCCCTCCGACCGCTGGCTATCCAGCTCGAACGCCCGGATGGACACGATCTCGTCACCCCACCACTCGATGCGGGTGGGCGCGGCCATGCCGAACCCGTACACGTCGAGGATGCCGCCCCGAACGGCGAATTGGGCCACATCCAACACCGACGGACGCCGCTCGTACCCCATCCGCTCGAGCCGGTCGATGGCCTCCGCGGGTTTGCCGCTGTCCCCCACCGACAACGTGAGTTGCATCGCCCGGACCGCCGCCGGCATCGCCGTGAGCTCGGCAGTGGCCCGGGTCGTCGTCACGACGACACCTATCTCCCCCCGAACCAACGCCTCCACCGTTTCGACCCGTTCCCCGGCGATCTCGAAGTGGGGTTCTTCCTCGCCGAAGGCCTCTCGTTGGGGATAGAGGCCCACGCGGGAATCCATGAGGACGGACAGGTCGGCCAGCCATCGCTCGGCCTCGGAGGGTCCCGACGCCACGACGAGAAACGTCCGGTGGGGGAGACGGTCGGCGAGGGATGCGAGGAGCAATGCCGCGGCGCCACCCGGGAGGCCTCCCACCCCAACGACCGCGTGCGGGGCCGGGAGGTGGTCGAGAAATCCACGAAAGCGGGGCAGATCCTGAAACGTGCGAACGAGGTGGGGCAGCATTACGGTTCTCGTCTTGCCGCTCCGCCGGCCGAACTGAGTCCGAACTCCGCCACTGCCACCAAGAGAGCCAGGAGGAGTAGGGCCCCGGCCAAGTCGGCGCGCCGGGCACCCCGGAACAGCTCCCGATCGAGGCCCCGGTCACTCAGCAGCTGGACGTCGCCCCCCAACGTCGAGACGACAACCCGGGACGGCGCCTGCCGGAGGTCGGTCTCCCGCGCGTCGTGGTTGACCTCGATGGCGCCGATGGTGTCACCGTCCGCCCCCTCGAGGAAGTACACCCCCCGCTCGACCGGAGCCACCACCCGACGGTTCCCTGGAACCGGAACCGAGGTGCCGTGCACGAGCACCTGGCGGGCGGTCGCCGGCACCTCTGCCACCGCGCCCGGAAGGGCCGGGACGATCCACGAGGGTGCCGCCCCGATGCGGTTCACCATGAAGTCCAGAAACGGCACAAACGCTGCGCTCACGGGCAGGGAGGACCAACCAACCTCCATGCGACTCGCCACCAGGATCACGTTCCCCTCCCGCACCAACCACGGTTCGTCCCCGACGGTCCCCAGGATCACCCCGTCGCCCTCGAGGCGGCGCCTCCGATACACGTCGCTTCCCGCAGCGGGACCCACGTCGCTCGAGACCTGCCATTCCCCTTCCACCACCGGGCCGAACTGCCATGGGATTCCCCGACCGCTCAGGTCCCGGTTGAGGCCGCCGATGAGCGCCGGGTCGTCGGGCGGAAACACCACCCTGAGCCCCAAGCCGACCCGGTCCGAGAACACCATGGCGCTCCCGTCCCGGACCCGGCCCGACCGCCGCAATACGTCCAGCGCCTCGGCGAGAAACACACCGGCTCCCGGATCGGCCGACGCGGCACCAGGCGGAGCGGCCCGAATGGCCAGCGTGCGCGTATCGTCCGCCCGCAGCTCGTCGGGATCCAGGTGGACCGTGGCAACGAACCATCCGCTTTGGGCCATGGATCCGGCGAGGACAACCCGGTCGTCGTGCCCTCCCACCGAGCGGGCGATGTCGCGTCCGGCGACGGTGAGCCGCACCGCCGTCGGGCTGGGGTCCGATCCGCCGAGGGACGCGATCACCTCGCCCGCGGGAGACCACACCGCCGGCTCGATTCGCGCCGAGTCGATGCCCCGGTTCAACTCCAACGTCGGGGGATTCCAGGCCAGCACTCTGCGGTGGGAGAGCGTCTCCCCCTCGCTCCCGGCTCCGGCCGTGAGTGCCGTGGCCTGGAGATCGCTCAGGACCACCACTTCGTGCGCCGGAGACGGGTCGTCGATCATCGCCTGGGACACCGCCCGGACCGCAGCCTGCAGGTCGAGGCGGACCGGCCACGGAGACAGCGTGTCCAGCACGCTCCGGGCCTCCGGCAGCGACATCCGGCGGGGAAGCCCGTCTGCGAGCACGAGCCACAGCCGGTCCTCGTCCCCGGCCCGGTCGAACACTTGGCGTCCCTGATCCACGAGCACATCGAGGACCCGCCGCCCGTCCACCACCGCACCCGCCGACAGCGAGTTGTCGAGCACTACCGCCACGGCCAATGGCTCGTGGGATCCACCGAACGGCACCCGTGCAATCGGCCGTGACGCCGCCAGCGCGATGAGCATGATGAGGAACGTGCGCAACAGGAGGAGCAACAGGTTGCGGAGCTTCAATCGCCGGGATTGTCGCCGCTCCGTCTCGCTGAGGTACCGCACCGCCGGAAACGGGACCACCGGAGGGAGTCGCCGCGCCAACAGGTGGAGGATCGGTGGAATCGACGCCGCGAGCAGACCGAGGAGCGCCAGCGGCTGCAGGAAGCCTATCACCCCAACCGTGCCCGCCGGGCCGTTGCGCGGCGCAGGACGTACCCGAACGGGGCGTCGGTGAGAACGTGGTGGTACGCGATCCCGTTGCGCCGGCACTGTGTCCGCCACGCATCGATGGCCCGCCGCACGGTCTCGTTGTACGCCACCCGCAGGTCCCGGGGCCGGACCGAAATGAGGTCACCGGTCTCCAGGTCCTCGAAACGGGCCTCCGGGGGACCCTCGAGAAAGAGCTCCGCCGGATCCATGACGTGGAACACGAGCACCTGGTGTCCACGGTGTCGCAGATACTGCATCGCCAGCAGGGCCAGATCCCGGTCGAAGAGGAGATCGGAGATGAACACCACGAGGCCCCGGCGATGGAGCATCCCGGTCACCCGCCGCAGCGCCTTCTCCGCCGCCGTGCCGTGTCCCGCCGGCAGGTTGTGGATGGCCCGGAGGAGGGTCCACCACTGCTGTCGCCGCGCCCGGGCCGGGACCCGCGATCGCACTTCCTCATCGAAGCCGATGAACCCCGTCGCGTCCCGTTGCCGCAGAAATACCAGCGCCAAGGCCGCCGTGAGGCGCTTCGCGTAGTCCAGCTTCGAGAGCCGCCGCTCCGCCCCGGACCAGTCCATGGACGCACTGGCATCGAGGACGATCATGCTCCGGAGGTTCGTTTCTTCCTCGTATTGCTTTACGAACAGCTTGTCCGAGCGGGCCAGCATGCGCCAATCAACGTAGCGCAGCTCGTCTCCCGCCTCGTAGGGACGGTGCTCGGCGAACTCCACGGAAAAGCCCCGGAACGGGGATCGGTGCAGCCCTGCAAGGAACCCCTCCACCACACCTTCAGCCACGATTTCGAGGCCTCCCAGTTGGGCGACATCGTAGGGGTCCAGGAGATCGATTCGGCTAGCGCTGGCCATAGGGTGCGGAACGTAGTCAGCCCGGGAGAGCCGTGCAAACTGTCCCCCTTGTAAGACACCGGCATCTCACCTCATGGTCCACTAAACCTATGTATACCAACGATTTATCGAATCCGTCAGTCCTGGCACACCGTGTGCTCCATCTGGGGTCGCAGCCACGCTGCCGCGGGCCGAAAATGGGCCCGGCAGCCGAAAGGACGGAGCACCATGAAGTGGTTGGCCCTGGCG
The DNA here is from genome assembly GCA_039589615.1 of Gemmatimonadota bacterium. GTDB lineage: Bacteria > Gemmatimonadota > Gemmatimonadetes > Gemmatimonadales > GWC2-71-9 > B3T1B10. The sequence goes on along the minus strand of JBDHHA010000013.1, from coordinate 19,204 downwards.
GCCCTCTGGATCACCCTCCCCAACGAATCAGGCGATTCCCGCATTCCCGCGGCGGTGCCCGGGCAACGGGATCTTTCGCCGTCCGTCGAAGTCTGGATGGACCAAGAGGGTGTGCTCCAACCCAATGACCGGGTTCGGGTGTCCTTCCGGAGCGCGTTCAACGCCTACCTCGCCGTGTTCCGGATCGACACGGACGGCCGCATCCAGATGCTGTTCCCCGGAACCCCATGGCGCAACAACTGGGCTCGGGCCGACAGGACCTACGAGATCAAGCCCGGCCCCTCGCGACACACGTTCTTGGTGGACGACTACCCGGGGCAGGGTTTCGTCTTTGCCGTCGCCAGTGCCGCCCCGTTCACCTTCAGCGCCATCGTGTCCGGCGAGGAGTGGGACGAGCGGACCCTGGGACGAGAGGGCTGGATCGAGGGCGATCCTTACGAGGCCCTCATGCACCTCGTCGATGTGATCCTCCCCGGTGGGAACACCGAATACGACTACGACATCCTGCCCTACGATGTGGGGGAAACCCACGAATATCCTCGGTTTCTCTGCTACGACTGCCACGCCCACGCCGACTACCCCACATGGAATCCCTATGAGCGGCCGTGCACCCGGATGCGCCTCGTCATCTACGACGACCCGTACTACTACCCCGCCCGGGTCTCCCGGAGCATGCGGGTGGTCTTCACCCGGCCGCGCCGGGTCGAGCCGCGGTTCGTGTTCGAGCAGCGAAAGCCCGATCTCCCGTACATCGAAAAGGCCGTCCGCCGGCCGGCCAACGACACCGGGGCAAGCCGGAGGGTCACCGAACGGGTCACCGTGAGACGGCACCCCGATCCGCTGCACCTGTTCCAGCGGCCCCGCTAGGCCGGCTCGCGTATTATCTTCTCTCCTCTTCCGAATACCTGGAGTTATCATGCGGAAAATCACCGTTATCGGTGTGCTACTTGTCGCCCCCCACGCGCTGGCCGCGCAGAACGGGGTGACCAACGCCGTCAACTCTATCACCGCCGAGGACTTCGTTCGGCGGGTCGGCGTCATCGCCCACGACTCGATGCGGGGTCGGAACACGCCGAGTCCCGAACTCGACAAGACGGCGGAATACCTGGCCGAGGAATTCCGGCGGATGGGGCTCACCCCCGGAGCCGAGAACGGGTCCTTCATCCAGCGCTACCCCCTTCTCGCCGAGGGCGTCGACGTCGGCGCGTCCGGCGTTTCGATCCAGGGAGGCCGCACGCTGCGGTTCGGCACCGACGTGGTCATGCAGTATGGCGGCCCCACGGAGGCCGGGGGCATCACAGGACCCACCGTCGTGCTCAGCGGCACGCCTGGTGGACCTGCATCCTTCGCGGACCTCGACTTGGGTGGGGCCGTCGTCATCGTCGTCCCCTCGAGGGCGGAGGGGTGGTCACGGCGGGTCCTCTTCGCACTGCAGCGACAGGGTCCCGCCGCCGTCATCTCCGTGACCAACAGCTCCGACAGCGAGTGGGCCACGGTCGTCGAGCGTTCCAACCGAGTTTCCATGCGCAAGGCATGGGGCGAAGCCCGGAGCGGCACCCCCTCGCTTCAGATCCGGGAGCCCGCCATCGCCGCGGCCCTCGAGGCGAACGGTTTCGATGTCGCGGCCGCGCGGCGCGCAGGCGCCACGCCGCTGGAGGTGCAGCGTCTTTCGGGGCTCAACATCCGGGTTGATATCGCGTACCGGGCCATCGAGGAGACGAGCGCCCCCAACGTGATCGCCATTCTCGAGGGCAGCGACCCGTCGCTGCGGGACGAGTACGTGACGTTCAGCGGGCACATGGACCACGTCGGCGTGGGCACCCCCGTGAACGGGGACAGCATCTACAATGGAGCCGACGACGACGCTTCGGGAACGATCGCGGTCTTGGAGGCCGCCGAGGCCTTTGCCACGCTAAACCCGCGCCCGCGTCGGTCGATGATGTTCGTTATCGTGAGCGGAGAGGAAAAGGGCCTGTGGGGCAGCGAGTATTTCGCCGACAATCCCACCGTGCCCATCGAGAACATCGTCGCCAACCTGAACGCCGACATGGTGGGGCGGAACTGGAAGGACACGATCGTCGCCATCGGCAAGGAGCACTCGGACCTCGGGGAAACACTGAATCGAGTGAACGAGCGCCATCCCGAGCTCGGTATGACGGCAATCGACGACATCTGGCCCGACCAACGATTCTACTTCCGGTCGGATCATTACAACTTCGCACGCAAGGGCGTGCCGATTCTCTTCTTCTTCAACGGCACACACCAAGACTACCACCGTCCCAGTGATGAGGTCGAGAGAATCGACGGCGAGAAATCCGCCCGGATCGTGAGGTTGCTGTTCTACCTCGGCCTCGATGTCGCGAACGCCGACCAACGTCCGCGCTGGTACCCGGAGAGCTACCGGGCGATCGTCACGGCCAGCGACTAAGACGCCATGACCTGAGGGCGGGACCAACGGACTGCGGTAGTCCGTACGTCCCGCCCTTCTCCCCTTCGGTCGTTCCCTCTTCCGAGCGTTATATTCTCCCCCATGCATCAACGGCTCGTCCGCAATTTCTGTATCGTCGCCCACATCGATCACGGGAAATCAACGCTCGCCGATCGTCTCATCGAGGCCACCGGAACCCTCGAGCAGCGCCGTATGCGTTCTCAGGTGTTGGACACGATGGATCTCGAGCGAGAGCGCGGCATCACCATCAAGCTCAACGCCGTGCGCATGAACTTCGCCGCACCCGACGGTACGACGTACGAGCTGAATCTGATCGACACGCCCGGACACGTGGACTTCACCTACGAGGTGTCCCGCTCACTTGCCGCGTGCGAGGGGGCCGTGCTGGTGGTCGACGCCACGCAGGGCATTCAGGCCCAGACCATCAGCAATCTATTCCTGGCGATGGACGCCGACCTCGAGATCATCCCGGTGCTCAACAAGATCGACCTTCCCGCCGCCGAGCCGGAACGCCGCGCCAAGGAACTCCAGGATCTCATCGGCATCCGGCCGGACGAAGTCTTGCACGCCTCCGCAAAGGACGGCACCGGTATCGCCGAATTGCTCAACACGATCGTGGCCCGCGTCCCCCCACCGGACGGCAATAGCGACGGGCCGCTGCGCGCCCTGATCTTCGACTCGTACTACGACCGGTATCGCGGTGCGGTGCCGAGTGTTCGGGTCGTAGACGGCGCACTTGCGCCGGGCATGGAGGTGGCCTTCGCCTCGCACCCGGACGACCGGTACGAGGTGGCCGAGGTGGGCTACCTGCAGCTCGGGCGCCACAGCACTGACGTACTGCGCGCCGGCGAGGTGGGGTATGTCGTCGCCAACGTCCGCGGCGTGCAAGAGACGCGGGTGGGCGACACCATACTGGACGCAGACAACCCGGCGCCGGAGATGCTCCCCGGCTATCGCGACATCCACTCCATGGTTTTCGCCGGCCTGTATCCCACCGAGAGCGTCCGGTACGAGGAGTTGCGGGACGCCCTCGAAAAACTCCAACTCAACGACGGCTCCCTGCATTATGAACCCGAAACCTCGGCGGCGTTGGGCTTCGGGTTTCGCTGCGGGTTTCTCGGCTTGCTGCACATGGACATCGTGCGCGAGCGCTTGGAGCGCGAGTGGGGCCTCGAGCTCATCACCACCGTCCCGAACGTGGAGTACAACGTGTACTTCACCAACGGCGAGACCGAAGCCATTGAGAACCCGACCAAGATGCCCACCGGCGCGCACGTCGATCGCGTCGAGGAGCCCTATGTGAAGGCGCGGATCACCGCGCCGTCCGACTACATCGGCGGGATCATGGAACTCGGGCAGGAACGGCGGGGCGCGTACGTCGGCATGGAGTACATCGACACCGAGCGGGTGCAGTTTGCCTGGGAGTTCCCCCTGGGAGAAATTATCCTGGACTTCTACGACCGGCTGAAGACCATTACCCGCGGCTACGCCGGCATGGACTATGAGTTCGATGGATACCGGCCCAGCAACCTCGTCAAGCTCGACATGCTCATCAACGGGGAAGCAATCGACGCCTTCAGCGTCATTATCCATCGCGACAAGGCGCACGAGTGGGGGCGTAAGTTGGCCAGCAAACTCCGGGAGCTGATACCCCGGCAGCTGTTCGAGGTCGCCATTCAGGCCGCGATCGGCAACAAAGTGATTTCACGAGAGACGATCAAACCCTTGCGCAAGAACGTCACGGCCAAGTGCTATGGCGGCGACATCACCCGCAAGCGCAAGCTGCTGGAGAAGCAGAAGGAGGGAAAGCGGCGGATGAAACAAGTGGGAACCGTCGAGATTCCTCAGGAAGCATTTCTCGCCGTCCTGAAAGTCGACTAGGAGGCACATGCGGGCAATCGTCGGAGTCGATCTCGGTGGCACGAACATCGTCGTGGGAACCGTGACCGAAGACGGGGAACAGGTTGCCGGTGTTCAACGCAGGCGCACGCCTGCCGCGCAGGGACCCGACGTCGTGGTCCACCACATCGTGGGCGCCGTGCGCGAGTCCATCATGCAGGCGGAGGGGGTATGGGGTACCGATCTGGACGTGGTCGGGGTCGGTATCGGATCCCCCGGTCCGATCGATACCAAGAACGGCATTGTGATCACCAGTCCGAACCTGCATTGGACCAACATGCCCCTGCGCCAATTGGTGAGTGAGATCGTCGATTTACCCGCCACCCTCGAGAACGATGCCAACTGCGCCGTGCTCGGGGAGTGGTGGCGCGGCGCCGCGCGGGGGGCGCAGATCGTGGTCGGCGTGACGGTGGGCACGGGTGTGGGAGGGGGCTTGGTGCTGGACGGAAAGATCTTCCACGGCGCCTCCGACGTGGCCGGCGAATTCGGCCACATGACCATCGACTCCACCGGCCGCCGCTGTGCCTGTGGGAACTACGGGTGTCTCGAAGCCTACGCGTCCGGCCCCGCCATCGCGAAGCGGGCGGTTGAGAGCATCGAGGCCGGCGCGACGTCCACCCTCCCCAGCTATGTCGACGGCGATCTCTCGAACCTCACGGCGGAGGAGGTCTATCAAGCCGCCAACGACGGAGACGATCTCGCGCAGGAGGTGGTGCGCGACACCGCCCGCCTCTTGGGAGCGGGCATCGCGAATCTCGTCAACATCTGCAACCCGGAATTGGTGGTCGTGTGCGGCGGCGTGACATCGGCCGGCGAGAGGTTGTTCCGTCCCCTCCGCGAAGAGGTCACCCGCCGGGCATTTCGCCCTGCCGCCGAAGCGTGTCACATCGTACCGGGTGTCCTGCCGGGAACCGCCGGCGTGGTCGGCGCCGTGGCCTCGTTCAAGCTTCAGTCTACGGGCACGACGTGAATCGAATCGGGGTGGTGGGCACGATGGTGTGGGACACCATTCACGGCCGCGGACCCCAGTCGGAGCCGATCGAGGAGTGGGGAGGGATCGCCTACGCCCTGGCGGCACTCGAGGCGTCGTTGCCGGACGACTGGGAGCTGGTTCCCTTAATAAAGGTAGGGAAAGACCTGGCGCCTGAGGCCAACGCATTCCTCAACCGCCTCACCCACCGATCGGCGGCCGATCGTTTCGTAGAGGTTCTCGACCCGAACAACCGGGTAACCCTCCGCTACGAGTCCAACAGTCGACGGGCGGAGCGGCTGAGCGGCGGCGTTCCGCCGTGGCGGTGGGACGAGCTGGGACCCATGGTCCGCGACCTCGATGCCATCTATCTCAACTTCATTTCCGGCTTCGAAATGGACCTGGAAACGGCCCGGTGCCTCCGCCAGGCGTTTCACGGTCCCATCTACGCGGACCTCCACAGCCTGTTTCTGGGCATCGCCAGCGACGGACTCCGGGTTCCCAAAGCGGTTCCCGAGTCCGATCTGTGGATGGCGTGCTTCGACGCCGTGCAAATCAACGAAGACGAGCTAGCTTTACTCGGGCCGGATCCCATGGAAGTCGCGGCCCGGGCCCTGGCGGTGGGCGTTCGCATGCTCGTGGTAACGCTCGGCCCGGAAGGTGCCGTGCACTTCTCGACACAGCCGTTCGATCTGTTCGAACGATCGGACTCCCCGGGTGCGAGGGGGCCGATCCAAACCACCCGCATTCCGGTGGATCGAACCCTGGAGCAGGGAGATCCCACCGGCTGCGGTGACGTGTTTGGCGGCACCTTGGTCGGACAGCTGGTGCGGGGCGTCGACGTAGAGGCGGCCATCGGGCGGGCCAACCGGTGTGCGCGCCGGAATCTCGGAGTACGAGGAGCCACGAACCTGCATTACCACCTCCGGGGGGAGATCGCCCCCACATGACACGGGTCGTCGAGGTGCCGGGTCATTTCGACCATCAGGCATTCGATGAGTTTGCCCAGGCCCTCGGCGCGCCCGAAGACGAGCGGCTGCTCTTCGACGCCCATGCGACCAAATGGGCCTCGCCGTACGGCCTGGTCGGACTCCTTGCCGCCGGGCAATGGATCATGGAGCGGCAACAACCCAAGCCGCTCCTCACGATTCCCAACGATCGCGACGTCGCCCACTACTGGGCCCGCGCGGGATTCTTCCGCCACGCCGATGAGCTGTTCGAGCTGCACGGCAAGGTCCCCTACGTCGCCGCGTCGGGGAGCTCGGACGTGCTGTTGGACGTCACGCCGGTGCGCGGGACCGACGACGTTCACAGTGTCGTCGATCGCATCCAGGACCGTGCGGCGGCCATTCTTCGCGAATTGGGGCTCGAGGCCCAGGCGACGATGGGGTTCGCCATGGCGCTTTCGGAAGCTTGTCAGAATATTGTAGAGCACGCCGGCACTGGAGGTTGGGTCGCGGTGCAGGCCTACCACTGGCGCCGTCGGTTGGGTCGACGCGTTGCGGTCATCGCCGTCGCGGATGCAGGTGTGGGGTTCCGTGCCTCACTCGAGCCGACCCAAGCGCAACGCGTGGGCGAGAGGTGGAGCGACGCGGCCGCCCTCGAGGCGGCCATCTTTCAGGGCGTTAGCCGGTTTCGCGATCCCGGACGGGGCCAAGGACTCACGGGAATGCGCCGCTACGTCGGCCGGTGGGACGGTAAGCTGAGCCTCCGCAGTGGCACCGCACGGTTGTCCATCGTTCCGGCGTGGGACGATGACGTCCCCATGGCCGATGGGCTTCCGCCGTTTCCGGGCAGCCAAGTGCAGTTGATCATTCCGGCACAACAAACCAAGTGATACGGTATGCCATTCATTGACCTACGAAGCATCCTGCGGCGGACCGTCTCCGGCTGGTACGGAGATCTGGTCACGCGTCCGACGGGAAAGGCCGTGCGATGCGGTGTAGAGGAAATGCTCGCCGAATACGACGGTGAGCAGGTGGCAGTCATCGACTTTAGCAGCGTGCGCCTTCTCGATTTGTCATGTGCCGATGAGATCGTCGCCAAACTCCTACTCCACCACGGCACACGCACCTTCCTGCTCCGCGGCATCAGCGAAGATCATCAAGACGCGCTGGAGCCGGTGCTCGAGCGCCACGGCCTAGCCGCCGTCGCCCAGGATCGTACCGGACGCATCCGTTTTCTTGGTGTCATCACCGAGCAGGTCCGCGGCGTCTTGACGATGCTCGCGGAACGTGGGTCCGCCGAGGTGGAAGATGTGGCGGACCACCTGGCCGTCCCGACCGCCGCCGCCCGTGAGGTATTCGACGAGTTGCTCGAGCGTCGCCTTGCCCAGGCAGGCGCCGCGGGCAGCCAGGTCATCTCCCTCGCATGAAGCGACGCGCACTCGGCCTCTCTACCCGAGCCGTACACGGCCCGTTGGTTCGTCGCACCGCCCAATCTCCCATCACGACGCCCGTATTTCAGAGCAGCACTTTCCTCAATCAAGTGGGATCCTCGGACGAGGTGCTGTACACGCGGTACGGCAACAACCCCAATCAAGTCGAGATCGCCAACCGCCTCGCCGCCCTCGAGGGTGGTGACGCCGCGATCTTCCTTGGGAGCGGGATGGGGGCAACGGCGCTGGCGCATCTCGCGGTGCTGCAACCGGGCGACCACCTCCTGGCCACTGATTGGGTGTACGGCGGGACCAGGACGCTGTTCACCCGTGAGTTGAGGCGCCTCGGCATCGACGTGACGTTCGTGGATCCCTCGTCGGCCCGAGAGTGGCGCAGCCGGATGCGGAAGACCACGCGGGCCATCTTCGTCGAGACGCCTACGAATCCGCTGGCCCGGGTGCTCGACCTGCAACCTCTGGCCAAACTGTGCCAAGCACAGGGCATGGTTCTGATCGTGGACTCGACCTTTGCGAGTCCCTTCAATTTCCGCCCTCTCGAGCACGGGGCGGACATCGTCATTCACAGCGCGACCAAGTATCTGAACGGTCATTCGGACGTGATCGCCGGGGCCGTCGTGTCCAACGCCGATGTGGTGGAGGAAGTGCGGAACCTGCTCAAGACGTGGGGCCAGGCCCTCGATCCGCACGCTGCCTGGCTCATCGATCGGGGGATGAAAACGCTGTCGGTCCGCATCGCGCGTCACAACAGCAACGCCCTCGCGTTTGCCCGTTGGGCCGATGAACATCCGCGCATCAGCGCGGTACATTATCCAGGGCTCGAAGATCACCCCGACCACGAGCTGGCCTCCACGATTCTCGACGGCTACGGCGGAATCGTGGGTTTGCAGCTTGAAGGGGGCGCCCAGGCGGCAGAACGGGCCCTGCGCCGCTTGCGTGTGGCGAGCCACGCACCCAGTCTCGGGGGCGTGGAAACGCTGGTGTCTGAGCCGCGACTGACATCACACGCGGCGCTGTCCGCCAAGGAACGCAAGACGCAGGGCATCCGCGATGGGTTCGTCCGGGTCAGCGTCGGCATCGAGGACGTCGAAGACCTGATCGCGGACTTCAAACGCGCGCTGTCAGGAATGTAGGAATTCGCCTTGATTAGATTCACCGGGGTATACAAGGCCTTTCCCAGCGGCTCGCTCGCACTGCGTGATCTATCGTTCCACGTGGCCAAAGGCGAGTTCCTCTTCCTCACCGGCCACTCGGGTGCGGGCAAATCCACCGTGTTGCGTCTGGTGTACGCTGAGCACCTCCCCACACAGGGAGACGTCCGCGTCTCCGGCTTCAACACGGCCAAGCTCAACCGGCGCGAGATCTCCCGGCTGCGGCGCAGGCTGGGAATCGTGTTCCAGGATTTTCGTCTGCTGGAAGATCGGACACCGGCGCCAAGCGCAGCATCATCGGCCCCAAGGTGATGCGGGTCCTCGCCCAGGTGGGCCTCACGGCCAAAGCCCGCCAATACCCCAGCGAGCTGTCCGGCGGCGAGCAACAACGCGTGGCCATCGCCCGCGCCCTGGTGAACGACCCGTTCGTACTCCTGGCGGACGAGCCCACGGGCAACCTCGATGAACGTGCAACCCGCGGCGTGTTCCGACTGCTCCGCGACATCAACGCCAACGGGACCGCCGTCCTGCTGGCCACGCACGACCTGGATATGGTGCGCCACGCCGACTACCGGACCATCGAGTTGCAGAGTGGGGCGATGGTCTTCGACTCGAAGGTCGACCAGCAGGTCGCCACCGAGGGCACGGCATGAGACTCGCACTCCGGGAGGCGTTGCTGGCGTTCCGCCGTTGGCCGGCTCTGTCGCTGCTCTCGGTGACGACGATCGCCTTCGCCCTCTTCGTCGCCAGCCTGTACGGGCTCGTGGCCCTCAACCTGCACCGCACGCTACAGACCATTGAGGAGCGCGTCGAGATCGTCGTGTACGCCACCCGCGGCACGCCGGTGGAGGTGATCACCCTGGCGTTGGGCGACATCGAGGCGTTTCCCGAGGTGGCGCAGGCGACCTACGTGACCGCCGACGAAGCGCTGCAGCGCGCTCAATCCGAGCTGGTGGAGTTCCAGGGGATCTTCAGCGAATTCGAGACCAACCCGCTCCCGGCCTCCATCGAGGTGCGGCTGCTTCCGGGGTATCGGCAGAGTGACGCCGTCGCCACGGTGGCCGCGCGGCTGGAGGGATTCGCCTTCGCCGAGGACGTGCAGTACGGCTACGACTGGGTAGCGAAGCTGGATCGCCTGCGCGACATCGGCGCCGTTGTCGGGTTGCTGATCGGCGGCGCGTTTGCCCTTGCCTCGGTCATCATCATAGGCACCACGATTCGCATGGCGGTCATGCAGCGCAGCAGAGAGATCCATATCATGCGCCTGGTAGGGGCGACGGACGGCTTCATTCGCAGCCCGTTCCTGCTGGAAGGATGCATCAAAGGCGCGCTGGGCGGCTTGGCGGCCCTGGGGCTGTGTTATGCGGCGTACGCCGCGGTCCATCGATTGCTGTTCCAGGCGGAGTTCTTCGATCCAACGCAGATGTCCCTGGTCGTGGCGGTTGGAACCGCCCTGGGGCTTCTGGCCAGCTCCACCAGCGTCGGGAGGCACCTGCGGCAGGTATGAGAGCAGTCCTCGTGTTGTGTTCCGTGCTGGTCCTGCTGCCCCACTCCACCGCGGCACAGCGGCGGAACATCGACCGCCAGATCCGAGAGAATCAGAGCAGGCTCGACTCCATCCGTCAGGCGCGCGACGACCTGGAGGCGGAACGGTTGCGGCTCCTGGGCCGGGTGCGGAACATCTCCGCGGAAATCGCCAATCTCAATCGGCAGCAGACGTCCACCAGCGGCCTCGTCAACGAGCTGGATCGGCAGCTCGGCACCCTGAATTCCCAGTTGGATACGCTCACGCTGGAGCTCATCCTCGTGGGCGACGCGATGGCAGAGAAGCAGGCCGTCCTGGAGCGGCGGGCCGTGGCCATCCACAAGCGGGGGCCGATGTGGGCCTTCGAGGTGCTCCTCGCCGCCGAGAGCTTCGGAGACCTCCTGAGCCGCTACAAATACCTCTACGTGGCGAGCCGCCAGGACCAGTCCCTGGTGAACGAGATCACCACCCTACGCAATCGCATCTTCGCCAACCGCCGGGACCTGGTCACCGTGCAGGACCAGCTCAGCTCCCAACGGACCGAACGGAATCGGGAGCTCGACCGCTATGCCAACCTCGAACGCGAGCGCCAACGCGCCCTGTCGGCGACGAGGCAGAGTGAACAGCGGGCGGCGGCACGGATCACCGAGCTGGAGGCCGACGCCGAGCGCCTCGACGAGACCATCGCCGCCCTGGTCCGAGCCCGGGGAAGCACTGCTGCCGCCACGCTGCCCGCCCCCACCCTTGGAGAAGACGATATCGGCCGCCTTGAATGGCCGTTGCCCGGAGAGCTGGTGTACCGGTTCGGCCAGCAACCCTTCCGGGACCGGACCACCATCACCCGGGACGGGATCGGCATCCGGGCGGCCGTGGGCACCCCGGTTCGGGCCGTCCGAGCCGGCATCGTGGCACAGGTTGGGCCCCTCGGGACGTTCGGCCAGGTGGTGATCCTCGATCACGGGGCGGGCTACTGGACGCTCTATACCCAACTGTCTGAGGTGCGGGTGTTCGAGGGCAGCATTGTGGACGAGGGCGACATCGTGGGCCTGAGTGGTGGCAGCAATACCGAAGAGGGCCCCCACCTGGGATTCCAGATCCGGCAGGTGCTGGCCGACAACATTCGCTCGATCCCCCTCGACCCCCTGAACTGGCTCCGGCGCCGCTAGCCGGTCCCCACCCTCCCCCACCTCTTCCCCTGTCGGCAGGCGTGCGTTTATTATATCATACAAACGTATGAATGATACTTCGAATACGGCAGACGCTTTACTCGCCGCCGCCAAGCAGCTCTTCGCCGAACGGGGGTTCGACGGATCGTCGGTTCGGGACATCACCGCCCAGGCCGGGGCAAACCTCGGGGCCATCACCTACCATTTCGGCTCAAAGGAAGCCCTGTACCACGCGGTCCTCGACCGGGCCCTCGTGCCCTTCCGGACGAAGCTCGCCGAGACCGCCGCGGCGCCGGGCCCCCCTCTGGATCGAATCGCCGCCGTGCTGCGGGCCCTGTTTCAACACCTGGCCGACCATCCGGACATTCCCCGGCTGATGGTCCGGCAGCTCGCCGCCGGCGGGGAGATCCCTGCCATCATCCGCACCACGATGCAGGCCAACATCGGCCTCATCGCCCAGCTCATTGGGGAGGGGCAGTCCGACGGGACGATCCGGGACGGAGATCCCCAGCTCATGGCCCTCAGTGTCGGCGGCCAACCCATCTTCCTCGCCCTCGTCCGCCACGCACTCCGACAGGCCGTGTCCCTGGACTCCGCCGACCCGTCCACCCGCGAGGCACTGACCGCCAGCGTGGTCCGGTTCGTTCGGCAGGGCCTACAAGCAGAAAGGGAAGGCACCCCATGACGTGTGGAACCCGGACCCTCGTGGCCATGGCCGTCGCCCTGGTCACGTGCGCCGGTGGAGCCACCCCGGCTACCGCCCAGGGCGATCGCTTGACCCTCGGCGATGCGCTGCGCCTGTCGTTGGAGCACCACCCGCGGCTGGCCGCAATGCAGGCGGGCCGGGTGAGTGCCGCCGCGGCCCTCGCGGAAACGAAGGCCGACAGGATACCCCAGGCGGCCCTGGAGGCCACGGCAACCCAGTTCGCAGAGCCGATGCTCGTGGCACCGCTCCACAGCATCGACATTGCCGCGGAGCCACCGGAATTCAATCGGACCTTGATCCAGAGTCGCCTCAGTGTCGGCTACCTCCTGTACGACGGGGGACGACGAGGGGCCGGCATCGGCCAGGCCCAGGCCCTCAACGAGTCGGCGGGTGCCGCCGTCGCCTCGGCGCGGATGTCCGTTCTCGAGGAGGTCACCCGGGCCTACCTCCAGGTGTTGACGGCAGCCGGCGTCGGCGAGGCGAACCGTCGACGCGCGGCATCCCTGGAGGCCGAACGTGGGCGGGTGGAGCAGCTCCTGACCGAAGGACGTGCGGCCCGGGTGGAGTTGCTACGGGTGGACGCCGCCCTTGCCTCCGCCCGCGCCGACCTGGTTGCGTCGGACGCGGAGGTCACGGTCGCCTCCCGTACCTTGGCTCGGGTGATCGGGGCGGCCCCCGAGGCGGCCGATCCCTCCCGCTTGACCGGCGTCATCGCCACGCCCGTTCCCCTGGCCGAGGATCCACTGCCCGATGCCCTGATCGCCAATCCCGACATGGAGCAGATCCGCCAGCGCGGCAACGCGTTCCGCGAGGCCGAGCGCGTCGCCCGGGCCGCATGGCTCCCCGCAGTTCACCTCACGGGCGGTGTACAGACGTTTGGCTCCGCGGACGGCCGTTTCTCCACCGAATGGCAGGGCGGCATCGTGGTGTCGTACCCCCTCTTCACCGGTGGGTCACGCACCAACGGCATCGCTCGGGCAAGCGCCGCCACCACCCAAGCGGAAGAGGAGCTGCGTCTCATGGAGTGGCAGGTACAGGAGTCCGTGGACCGGGCCATGGCGTCGTACCGGGAAGGCCAGGCCCGGGTCCCCGCCCTGTCCACGGCCGTGGAACACCTCGAGGAAGTCGCCCGCATCGAGCAGTTGGCCCTGGCGACGGGTACGGGCGTGCAGACCGACTACCTGAGCGCCGAAGCCGAGCTCGTCCGCGCTCGGGCCGAGCTGGTCAGGGCGCGCCACGCCGAGATCGCCGCCCGGGTGGCCCTGGCGCGGGCGACGGGGCAGCTCACCATGGCGTGGCTCACCGAATACCTGGAGAACGAATCATGACCCCCATACAGCGAGTCCGTCTCATCGTCCCCGCCGCCGCGGTGGTCGCGGTGGTGTTGTGGCTGACCGTGGGTCGCGGCGGCAGTACCGACGGTGAGCTCATGGCCTCTGGCACGGTCGAGGCCGTGGAGGCCGACCTGGGTTTCCAGATCCCCGGGCGCATCGATGGTATCACGGTGCGCGAAGGGGACGCGGTGAGCGACGGTAGCGAACTGGCCCACCTCGACCGCTCCGATCTCACCGCCCAGCGGACCGCCGCCACCGCACAGCTCGCCGTGAGCCGGGCAGGACTCACCGAACTCCAGACCGGGACTCGCGACGAAGAGATCGGACAGGCCCGTGCCGCGGAGCGCGCAGCACGCCGCCGCCTCACCGACGCTCGGCGCGAGCTCGACCGATCCCGCCGGCTGTTCGAGGGAGGCGCCATAAGCCAGCAGATGCTGGACAACCGCCAGACGGCCCTCGAGATCGCCGAAGCCGATCACGAACAGGCCACCGAACGCCTGCGCATGCTCGAGACCGGGCCACGGCGAGAGCGCATCGACGCCCAGAGCGCGACCGTTCGACTCGCAGAGGCGACCATTGCACAAATCGATGCCACCATCGACAACACGAAGATCGTGGCGCCGTTCGACGGCATCGTCACCGTCCGGCACCGCGAGCCTGGGGAGATCGTCGGAGCGGGCACCCCGGTGCTCACCGTCATGAATCCCGCCGAGCGTTGGGTGCGGATCTACTTGCGCCAGGACGTCGTGGGGCGTGTCTCCCTCGGCGGCACGGTCACCATTACGGCCGATTCCTACCCAGAGCGCGAATACCGCGGCAGGGTCACCTACATCTCGAGCGAGGCAGAGTTCACGCCGCGCAACGTTCAGACCACCGAAGAGCGGGTCAAGCTGGTGTTCGAGGTGTGGGTCAACATCACAGAGGATCCGTCCTTCGACTTGAAGCCCGGACTCGCCGCCGACGTCCGCATTCACGATCGTAACCCACGTTGACCGCAATCACTCCGGCGCTGGCGCTCCACGGGTTGACCCGTCGCTTTGGTGACGTGGTGGCGGTCGACGACCTCACCTTCGACGTGGCGCCCGGAGAGTTGTTCGCCATCGTCGGGCCTGACGGGGCCGGCAAGACGACGACAATGCGCATGTTGGCCGGCGTGGTGCGCCCCAGCGGCGGCGATGCCATCGTCAACGGCGTGAGCGTCGCGTCGGATCCGGAGGGCGTCAAACCCCACATCGCCTACATGTCGCAGCGATTTGGACTCTACACGGACCTCACAGTGCGCGAGAACATCGAGTTCTACGCCGACCTGTATCAGGTCCCGCCGCACATGCGGCCCGCCCGCATCGAACGCCTCTACGCGTTTTCCCAGCTCGGGCCATTCGAGAACCGCCTCGCGGGACAACTGTCGGGTGGCATGAAGCAGAAGCTCTCGCTGAGTTGCGCCCTCATTCATCACCCCACCGTGATGCTGCTCGACGAGCCGACTTTCGGCGTGGATCCCATCTCACGCCGCGATCTCTGGTTGATCGTCCACCAGATGGTGGCCGACGGAACGACCGTCGTCGTGTCCACGGCGTACCTCGATGAAGCCGAACGGTGTGATCGTGTGGCGCTCCTGCACGAGGGGCAGGTCGTTGCCCTCGACGACCCGCAATCGCTCCAGCGGCTGTGGGAGGGGCGAATCCTCTCGCTGCGCGCCGACGATCCGCGCGCGCTGCGGGATGCCTTGCAGCGGATCCCACAGGTTCAAGGGGCAACCCTGTTCGGCAACAGCGTCCACGCGGTGGTGTCGCACGTGGAGGAGGACTGGCCGGCACTCTCGGCGGCAATCGACGCTGCGGGGATCCGTGTGACGTACAAGGAGATCGTGGAGCCGTCGTTAGAGGATGTGTTCATCGACACCGTCACGGGTGTGGAGCAGCCAAGTGGTTGACGCCGTTCGGGTGGAAAACCTCACGCGGCGCTTCGGCGATTTCACCGCCGTGGATTCGGTCAGCTTCACCGTTGCGCCGGGAGAGATCTTCGGGTTCCTCGGACCCAACGGCGCCGGCAAGACCACCACGATCAAGATGTTGACCGCACTGCTGCGACCCACGTCCGGCAACGCGTCGGTGGCCGGGTACGACGTGGTGGAGGAGCCCGGCGCCATCAAGCACCGTATCGGCTACATGTCGCAACTCTTCTCCCTGTACGGCGATCTGACGGTGCGCGAGAACGTGATGCTCTTCGCCGGGCTGTTTGGCGTGACGGGCGAGCGCCTGCACCAGCGACGGGCCTGGGTGCTCCGGATGGCCGGCCTCGAATCGCACCAGGAGCAACCAACCGCCACGCTGCCTCTGGGATGGAAGCAACGGTTGGCGCTGGGGTGCGCGCTCATCCACGAGCCGCCGGTCCTCTTCCTGGACGAGCCCACGTCGGGCGTGGATCCCATCGCCCGCCGCGGGTTCTGGGATCTCATCGACTCCATCGCGTCCCGCGGCACCACTGTTTTCGTGAGCACGCACTACATGGAGGAGGCCGAGTATTGTCACCGGCTCGCCCTGATGAACCGCGGAAGCCTCATTGCGCTGGCGACGCCGCAAGACCTTCGGGCCAGTATGATCGACCCGATTCTGCAACTAGCCACCAATGATCCGCCGCGCGCCGTGGAAATCCTCCAGGAGGTCCCCGGCGTCATCGAGGCATCGCTCTACGGGCGGTTCGTCCACGCCGTCGTAGCCGACCTCGGGACTGCGCGAGAGACTCTCCACTCGGCCCTGACACAGCACGGCCTGGTGTGCGAACAGGTCACCTCGGTCACCCCCTCGCTGGAGGACGTGTTCGTGGCGCTCGTCCGTCAACAGGGTGGTGCGGCGGTCGGATGAGCCCTCGACGCCTTTTGGCCGTCGCCCGCAAGGAGGTGCTGCAGCTTCGACGGGACCCGCGCAGCCTATTGCTGGCATTTCTCCTGCCCATGGCCCTCATCTTGTTCTTTGGCTACGCCATCTCGTTCGACGTCGATGACATCGACCTGGGCGTGTTGGACCAGGACCACACCCAACACAGCGCCAGGCTCATCCAGGCCTTCGAGAGCTCGGGTTATTTCCAGATCACGCGGACCCTGGGGCAATCGCACCAGGCCGAAGCGCTGCTCGATCGAGGCATCGTCCGCGCCGTGTTGGTGATCCCGCCGGGCTTCACCGCCGACCTCCTGTCGTCCAGGTCCGCGACCCTCCAGATGCTGTTGGACGGAGCCGATGCCAACACCGCGACCATCGCACAGAGCTACGCCGATGGTATCGTGGCCGGCTTCTCGGCGCGGACCCGACTGCAAGCGACGGCGCTGCAGCCGCGTATCGCCGCCGAGACGCGGGTGTGGTACAACCAAACCCTCGAGAGCGTGAACATGATCGTGCCTGGGCTCGTTGCCGTGATCATGTCGATCATCGCCGCCATGCTCACGGCGCTCACCATCGCACGCGAGTGGGAGCGCGGCACCATGGAGCAACTCGCAGCCACACCCGTGGGCCGCACCGAGGTCATCATCGGCAAGCTGCTGCCGTATATCGCCATCGGCGTGTTCGATGTCGCCCTCGCCGTCGTCGCCGGGATCGTGATCTTCGACGTCCCGCTGCGAGGCAACGTCTTCCTGCTCACGGGTTTCACCCTGCTCTTTCTGGTCGGTGCGCTGAGCTTCGGCATCTTCATCTCCGCGGCGTTGAAGTCCCAAGTGCTTGCAACGCAAGTCGCGATGATCTCCACCTACCTCCCCGCCCTGCTGCTGTCCGGGTTCATGTTCTCGATCGCGAGCATGCCCATCGTCTTGCGGGGCGTGACGTACGCCATACCGGCTCGGTATTACATCGTCATCACCCGTGGCATTTTCCTCAAGAACGTCGGGATCGACGTGCTGTGGGTCGAAGGGCTCTCGCTGATCGTGTTCGCGGCCGTCGGCCTCACCCTCGCCACACGCATGTTCAAGAAGGAAATCGCGTAATGGGCATGTCCCGTTTGCGCGTGCGGGAGGTGGTCCGCAAGGAAGTCCACCAGATGTTCCGGGACCCGCGCATGAAGCCCCTCGTCTTCGTGGCGCCGATCATTCAGCTCCTGCTGTTCGGCTACGCGGTCAACACCGATATCGTCAACACGGCGTTGTTCGTCGTCGATCACGACCGCAGCGTCGAGTCGAGACGCCTCGTCGACGGATTCACGTCAACGGTCTACTTCAACAAGGTCGGCGAGTCGAATCGGTCCGCCGATCTCGTCGATGCGCTGGACCACGGCACGGCCGTCGTGGGTCTCGAGATCGCTCCGGGTTTCGCCGCCGACATGAAGGCAGGACGCGGCGCGCGGGTGCAGGTGTTGGTGGATGGGACCAATTCCAACACGGGCACCATCGCCCAGGGGTATGCAACACGAATCCTGCGCGAGTACGGGGTGCGTTCGGCCCAGGCACCTCTACCGGAAGCGGTGGACCTCCGCGTGCGGGCCTGGTACAACGCCGAGCTGCAGAGCCGCGTGTACAACGTGCCCGCCGTCATCGGCGTTCTGCTGCTGCTGATGTGCCTGCTGCTCACCGCCCTGGCGGTCGTGCGCGAGCGGGAGATGGGCACGCTGGATCAACTCATGGTCAGCCCGCTGCAACCCGCCGAGCTCATGCTGGGCAAGACGATCCCCGTCGCCGTCGTGGGACTGATCGACCTCGCGCTCATCACCATCGTCGCCGTGTTTTGGTTCCACATCCCGTTCCGTGGATCACTGTTCGACCTGTTGCCTGCCGCCTTGATCTATATCGTGGCCGGTCTCGCGGCCGGCCTCCTCATCTCGACAATCTCCCGAACGCAGCAGGAAGCGTTCATGACCATGTTCCTCTTCATCCTCCCCGCGATCATCCTCTCGGGCTTCTTCTATCCCATCAGCAGCATGCCGCTGGCGTTTCAATGGCTCACACTGGCCAACCCCGTGCGGCACTTTCTCGAAATCGTTCGGGGCACCTTCCTGAAGGGAACGGGGATCATCGAACTGTGGCCGCAGTACCTCGCGCTGGCGCTGATGGCCTTCGGCGGTCTCTGGCTCGCCGTGCAGCGATTCAAACGCTCCGTCGCCTGAGCCCCTACTCCCGCACGTTCAGCACAAGGCCTAGATTTCGTGGTTTAGGGTACCTGGCATACCAACCGACTGTGGTCGATCAAGAAACCGATGCCGCCGCCGCGACTGTGTCCCGGACTCGGAAGGGCTCGTTGGTCCGGCACCCGCCAGCGCACGACGGGCTGCTAGGATGCCGGCCCTGATCGCTATCCCCATTCAGGAGGGGCGCGCCCGACGGCGCAAGATGGTGCGGCAGCAGTTGAAGCAGCGCGGCGTGACGAATCGTCGCGTGCTCGCGGCCATGGCAGCGGTTCCCCGAGAGGCCTTCGTCCCACCTCCACTCCGGCACCGGGCCTACGCCGACGGCCCCCTCCCGATCGGGCGCGGGCAAACGATCTCCCAGCCGTACATGGTGGCGTTGATGACCCACGAGTCGGGAGTCACGCGCCGGAGCCGCGTCTTGGAGATTGGAACGGGGAGTGGATACCAAACCGCCGTGCTCGCCAAGATCGCACGACACGTGTGGACCGTCGAGCGACTTG
>JBDHHA010000012.1:0-58601 GCA_039589615.1 Gemmatimonadota bacterium | reverse complement strand
AGGATTGTCGTCTCACCGACTGGGGAGATTCTGTCTGTCCGGCCGTCGGATCTGTATGCCCGGCTGGAACAGTGGGAAAAATCGAAGCTCCCCGCCGAGCTCAGGTAACCAGCCTAAGAGGCTTCTTCGAGGCCTCCCAGACCATCGACATCAGGAGCAATCGCATGCGCACCTGCGACTTCCCCTTGAAGGCGGTTCTCATTCTCCCGGACGCCTGATGGGGCGTCTACCGGGATAGGTATTTGGCGGGGATTGCATTCCCGTCGCGCTCGCTGTCGAAGATCCAGCTAGTGATCCACCAACGCGTTCCATCGAAGTACAGTTGGATGCTGTTGATGCCCCTGGCATTCACCGGACCGTCGGGGGTTTCGCTGGCCGCGTAGGTGCTCCATACGTGCGTTACGTTGCCGAACGTTTCCGTCACGCGGTGAATTTCCCATTCGTAGAACCCACGCTGACGCGGTCCGGAGCGGTCGTGATACTCGCCCAGGGTCATGGTCCGGATGACCGGAGTGTTGCTGGCGTCCACGCCTGTTATGGCCACCAGCGCAGCGGCATGATGGAGTGACTCGTCACGCCGGCGATCGGCGGTTTCGCCGGCGGGGCCGGACACCACCTCGTAATAGGCCTTGATGATCCCGTCCAGCGTCCCGACGTCTTCGGGAATCGGATAGATCTGTTGCTCTGTTTGGGCTGTGCCCGCCGACGCGAGCGCCAGCTGTGTGACAGCCAACCCATACAAACACCATTTCATATGAGTCTCCATGCCGTGAGTTGCCCTACATCGTCAGGACCACTTCTGGATTTCCAGGATATTTCCCTCGGGATCCCGCATGTACGCAAACTGTATCCGACCCGCGTCGGGGATGTCCGTCGCGACGGTGTCGCCCACACGGCCGCCGCCGGCATGGAGAATATCTGCACACACCTGGTCCACGTCATCCACGGCAAAGGCCAGATGACCGAATCCGGGTCGGTTGCAGGTAGGATGTGGCGCCTCTTCCGAGGGGTCGTACCCGTAGATCTCCAAGGTGGGACCGTCGGCGCCGTGACCAGGGAGGCGCAGGTGCATGCCGCGGATCCGGAGGTCCGGAATGGACGTAGCCGCGTCGAGCCACGGCCCTGCTTGGTCGCGCTCCGGAGGTACAGGGTCACACCCGAAGACGTCGGTGTAGAAACGCGCCAGTGCTTGCCAGTCGCGGGCAACCAGATTGACGTGGGCAAAGCGAGCGGGGTGTGGCATGCTACGATGCCGGCGCTCGCCGGAACAGATGGTACCCAAACGATTGGGTGCTCCCCGACGGCGTTTCGTGAATTTCCTCCCGTGTCTCCACCAGCGTCCACTGATCGCCCAGTACGGAGAGCAACTCCTCGGGGCCGTATCGTTGCACCGAGAGCCCGCTGCACTTCGTGGGGCCGTCGAGGGCGAAGGTGGCGATCATGGCCCACCCTCCCGGCTTGACGCCTTTGTCCAGCGCGGCGAGATAGCCGTCTCGCGCAGATTCCTCGACCTGGAAGTGGAACACGGCACGGTCGTGCCAGAGGTCCCACTGCCCTGGGGGCTCCCACTGGGTGGCGTCGGCGACGAGCCATTGCACCTGCCCGGCGCGATCGCCCAGGCGATCCCTCACCGTAGCAAGGGCTGCGTCCGACACGTCTGCGACGGCCAGGTGCTCGTAGCCCATGTCCAGCAGTTCATCGACGAGGCGTGAGGCGCCCCCTCCCACGTCGACGATCGAGGCATGGTGATCCAACCCGGTCGCCTGGATCAGCTCGAGGGAAAGGGTGGGGGAAGTCTGGTACCAACTCACCTCGTTGGGAGATTTGGTCTCGTAGACCTGCTGCCAGTGTTCGCGGGTGCCCATGTGCGTCCCTCCTCTGCCTTGAACTTACAATATCACCGAGTCCAGCACCCACTTCACGCCCACGAACACCACCGCCACCGGGATCACGAACCGCATCCACCAGTAGAGCGCCCGGTGGAACGGCTGTTCCGTGTCGTGCACCAATTCCTTCAACGCCTCCGACCGTTTGATGCACCAGACGGTGGTGATCACGGCCATCAACGTGCCCAACGTCTGCATCCCGGAGCCGAACGTCAGGTCCCACGGCAGGAAGATCCGCATGTTGATCATGGGTGGGACGGCGAGGATCGCGACGATCGTGCACGTCATGACGACCGCCCGGGTGCGGGACACGCTGCTGTTGTCGATGATGCCGCCCACCAGCACCTCCATGGCCGCAATGGCGGACAGGAATGCGGCACCGAAGAGTCCCACGAAGAACAGCAACCCGAAGAACCCGCCAAACGGCATGCGTGCGAAGGTCTGGGGCAGGGTGTTGAAGATCAGTGACGGGCCGCTGTCGGGTTGGAGTCCGAGGGCGAACACCGCCGGAAAGATGGCGAGGCCCGCGAGCAACCCCGCCGCCGTGTCGCCCAGCCCGGTGAACAGGGCCATGCGCGGGATGTTCTCGCCGGGATCCAGGTACGAGCCGTAGATCACCATGAACGTCCCACCCAGGGACATGGAGAACACCGCCTGTCCCAGCGCCGCCGCCATCACCTCGCCGTTCAAGACGTCGAGGCTGAGCCTCCCGGCATACCACGCGACGCCTGCGCCGGCCCCGTCGAGGGTAACCGCCCGGGCGATGAGGATCAGGAGGATGACCAGGAGCATCGGCATGATGACCTTGGAGACCCGCTCGATGCCCCGGCGCAGACCTCTCAGGAGCACGACGCCGCAAACGCTGAGGACCAGGGACGTGGTCGCCAACTGGATGGCGAGGCTGGTGCCGTCGAATCCTGTTTCCGGAGGTAGAATGACGGCGGGATCGAGATCCAGATTGACGAGGGCCCCGGCTTGTCCCAGGGCGTGGAAGGCCACCCATCCGATCGTGTTGGAGTAGTAGCCCGTGGCGCAGAACACCACGAAGAAGAAGAAGTACCCGACGTACCGTCCGCCCGGAAGTCCGCCGCGCTCGAACGCGCCGAGGGTACCGCGCTTCGTGTGGCGACCCAGGGTCCACTCGGCCATGAGGGCGGGGATGCCCACGGCCCCCACCATCACCAGGTAGACGAGGACGAACGAGGCACCGCCAAACCGCCCCACCATATAAGGAAAGCGCCAGACGTTCCCGAGCCCGACGGCAACGCCGATCATGGTCATCAGGAGGCCGAATCGAGACGCGAAGGTCTCTCGTGTCATGGCCGGTTCCGGGCTAGGCGTGGCGGCGGACGGCATCGGCGAGTTGGAGGATGTCGTCCTGGTTGTTGAAATAGTGGGTCGAAACCCGTAGACCGCCGACGTGCGACGTGTAGCGGATCGAGATCATGATCCTGTCATCCAGGATCTTGTTCAGCAAGGCGAGATCGTCGGCCGGGTCGTCGTACCGGCGGAAGGACGTGATGCCGGAGCGATGCGCCGGATCCCGTGACGAGACGAGTCGGGCGCCGGACCTCTCCAATTCGTCGTGCAGCAGGTCGGTGAGTGTCCGGATGTGTGCCTCGGCATTCCGGATCCCCACCGCGTTGAGGAGCTTGAGTGACTTGCCGAGTCCAACCGCACCGGGGTAGTTGGCCGTGCCGGCGATCTCGAAGGTCTTGGCCACGCGAGGGAAGGTGAATTCCCGGTACGGGGTGATCTCGGGCGTTTGGAAGTAGGTGCCCCAGCCCTTCTCCGGTTCCTCCAAAGCGATGTAGCCATGGGACGCAGGCTCGAGCTCCGCCAGGGCCCGGTCGCCCACGAACATGATGCCGCAACCGAAGGGCGCGTTGAGCCACTTGTGCCCGCCGGCGATCACGAAGTCGGCGTATTGCTCCGAGAGATCGATCGCCATGGCCCCCATTTCCTGGATGGCATCCACCACAAGCCAGATGCCACGGGCCCGGCAGATCTCGCCGAGCGTCCGGATGTCCATGCGGAAACCCGAGCACCACTGCACCGAGGACACGCACACGACTTTCGTCCGGGCGTCCATCGCCC
Organism: Gemmatimonadota bacterium; assembly: GCA_039589615.1. Lineage (GTDB taxonomy): Bacteria > Gemmatimonadota > Gemmatimonadetes > Gemmatimonadales > GWC2-71-9 > B3T1B10. The sequence goes on along the minus strand of JBDHHA010000012.1, from coordinate 54,618 downwards.
CCTCGAAATCGTCTGGGGTCAACATCCCGCCCTGGGAATGCACCGGCTTGATCTCCACGCCCAGCGACTCCTGCTTCGCCGCCCAGGGGATGGGCACCTGCAGGTACTCGGTGTCGGCGATGAGGACGTTGTCACCTCGTTCCATGGGAATCGCGTTGGCCGCGATATTGAGGCCGTGGGACGTGCTCTCGATCAGGGCAATGTTCGACTGTGGCGTACTGAGGAGGTTCGCCGCCTCCGCCAGCGCCTCGTGCCGCAGGTTGTCCATTGCCAGGTGGAGGCGGGAGGCGTCGGGCGCATCGCCGCTCACGGCCAGGTTCATGAACGACTCTATCCCTTCACGGGCCTCGATGGGCGTGAGGCTCACCGCCGCAGCGTCCAGGAAGACCTTGTTGCGTACCCCGGGGAACGAGTCCCGCGCTTCCTCGATGTTCATCCAAACATCCCCTTGCTACCGGTTGGGCGTCTAAAGCTTCATCTTTCCCGCATGAGTGCAACCGACCCCGGGTCACTTGTCCGCGTCGGCGTCTTGGGTGCCGGTGCGTGGGCTCGGCACGCCCACCTCCCGGGCTACGCCCGGGACGCGCGCTGCGAGGTGGTGGCCATCGCCGATCCACAACTCGACCTGGCCCGCTCGGCGGGCACGGATTTTGACATCCCCACCGTCACGGACAACCACGTCGACTTGGTGAATCGTGACGACATTGACATCATCGACGTGTGCACACCCAGCGCCACACACTTCGACCTGGCGTGGGCGGCCCTCGAGGCGGGGAAGCACGTGCTGTGCGAGAAACCCGTGGCGTACGACTTTCGTGAGACCGTCCGGGCCAGCGAGCTGGCCGAGTCCAAGGGCCTCAAGACCAAGCTCGGGTTCACGTTTCGGTACAGCCCGGCGATGCGATACATGAAGAACCTCATCGACGAGGGCTTCGTGGGAACGCCGTTCATCTTCAACGGCTACGAGCAGAATTCCCAATGGCTCGATCCGCAGACGCCGCTCCGCCAGGTGGATCCCGATGCCGACCAATCGATCATCCAGGTCTCGTCACTGGAAGGGTATGGAGCCCCAATCATCGATCTCGGCCACTGGTTCGTGGGGAGCGGATTTGCCGAGGTGGTGGGGACGATGCGGAATTTCGTTCCCGAGCGCATGGTGCGGCAGACGGGCCGGATGATGCGGATGAACATCGACGACGGGGACATCTTCCTCGGCGAGTACGAGAACGGAGCCATCGGCTCGATTCAGTCCAGCTTCGTGACGGTTGGAAACTACCCCGGTCTCGAGGCCAGGGTCTACGGCAGCGAGGGCGCGTTGATCTGCCGTCTGGTCGAAGAGTTCGGCGTGTGCGAAACCCTCAAGGCGGCGAAGCCGGACGAAGTGGAGTTCCGCGACGTGGAGGTTCCCGAGCGGTTCTATCCGCCGGGTGGCACCTCCCGGGAGAGCTGGCGCACGCTCTTCTACGCGAACCTGGTCTCCAACTTCATCAGCGAGATTCTCTCCGACGACGACACGAACGAAGGCAACTTCCGGGACGGCGCCCGGGTGCAGGAAACCATCAATGCCGTGGAGCTGTCGTATCGGGAACGCCGTTGGGTGAGTCTCCCCCTGCCGGCCTGACCGACTTCGTCCAGCGATGCCTCCCCTCGACGACTTCTTCAACCACTACTACCGGCGGCGACCCGTGAACGCCACGTTCACCGGCGTGCACGAGTACGACGCGGACCTGCCGGAGTGGTCGGCGGAAGGCCTGGAATCACTCGGTGGGGAAATGCACTCGTTGCGGCAACAGTTCGCATCCCACCCCGCTGACCCGGCTGTGGTGGACAGCGCGCTGGCGGACGCGTTCCTCGAGATCCAGATCGCGGAGGTCGAAGGCGATCACTTTCAGCGGGGGAACCCGGCGCTTTACACCGGTGAGGCGGTCTTCTCCGTCGTGTCCCTCTTGCTCCGGGACTTTGCGCCGGCCGCAGAGCGCGTTGGCGCCATTGAATCCCGCCTGCGGGGTATTTCCGAGTTTCTGGAGACGGCCTGCAGCACGATTGGCGACAAGGCCGTACCGGCATCGTGGACGGTCCGGGCCCTCACCGAGTGCGACGGGGCGGTAAAGCTCTTCGGCGACGGTCTCGTCACGTGGTGTCACGAGCAGCATCTCGACTCGAGCCACACGGAGACACTCGCCGATGCCGGACGGGAGGCTCTTGCCGGTGTCGCTGCGTTTCGCTCCTGGCTCGAGTCCCGTGCTGACGCGCCGCCCCGGCAATCGGGGTGCGGGCCCGAGTTCTACGATCTGCTGCTGCTGCGGGGACACTGGGACACGCGATCACGGCAAGACCTGCTGGCGGAAGCCTTGGAGCGCTTCGAGGGTGCGGACGCCCGGTTGCAGGAGATGGCGACGGCCCTGGACCCAGGCGGCTGGCCGTCCGTTGCCGACAGGCTCGCCCAACGCCACCCGACCATGGACGGATACCTCGACGCGTTTCAATCGACGTGGGACGCGTGTCGCCGCCGCGCGGTCGAGTGGGATGTCGTGACCTGGCCGGACTTTCCCATCCGCTATGTCTCGATCCCTGCATGGGCGAAGGAGGCGGCACCACACCTCTACTTCCTAAACTACCGTTCCCCCGCACCGGAGGATCCGCCGCACACGGTGGACTACCTGGTTCCCGCCGTCGCGGACGAGCGCCAGTTACGGTCGGCGAACGACAGCGTCATCAAGTTGAACCACGTCGTGCACCACGGCGCCTTGGGTCATCACGTGCAGAACTTTAACGCCTACCGCGGCGCGTCCCGCGTGGGTCGGGTTGCGGCCGTGGACTGTGCCAGCCGGATTGGGATGTTCTGTGGCGGATCCATGGCCGAGGGCTGGGCGTGCTACGCCACGGACGTCATGGGTGAGGCGGGGTTCTTGAGCGACCTCGAGCTCGTGGCGGAACAGCACGCGAGGCTGCGGCAATTGGCTCGCGCCATCGTGGACATCGAGTTACATCAACACACGATGACGGAAGACGATGCGCGACGGTTCCATCGGGAGCGAGTGGGCATGGCGGGGGGTGCGGCCGCCAGGGAGGTGACCCGAACGGCCATGTTCCCGGGGACCGCGGTGATGTACTGGCTCGGCACCCAGGGGATTCACTCTTTGCGAGCGCAACGCCAGCGCGCGGAGGGGCGTGACTTCTCACTCCGGGCGTTTCACGACCGGTTCCTGAGTTACGGATCGATTCCGGTGGCGGCGGTGGCGCAGCTCATGAACGAGACGGGCGATTTCTGACGGACTGGAACCATTGGCGTAATGCCGCCAAATCGTCCACGTGATCGGCGCCGATCTCTCGGAGCGTTTCGTTCAGCGATCGCGCGTCTTGTCCGCCCACGACGATCGGGATGGCGCGTCCCACGACGCGGCGTAGCTCCCGCAACTCGGTGTCGGAGTCGTCCGCGGGAGACGTGATGCTCAACGCCACCGCGTCGGCCCGCACCGAGTTGACCATCTCGCCGAGGTGCACCGCCGGGAGATCGCCGCCGAGGTAGGTGGCGTGCCAGCCCTCCACGGCGGCGCTGACCGCGGCGAGTAGGGCGCCGAGGTGGTGGCGCTGGCCGGCCGGTGCCGCCGACACCACCCGCGGGGCCTCCCCGTCGGGCTGCAGGGCGTCGAGCATGTCGACGGCGGTCTGCCGCAAGACCTGCGATGCGAGGTGCTCGTGCCCCGGGGTCAGCTTCCCGTCGGCCCACCGGTGGCCGACCCGGTGAAGGAACCTGACGGCCACCTCGTCCAAGAAGCGCTCGGGGGAGAGCGTGGCGACCGCCCGGGCCAGCACGATCCGCAGTCTCGTCGAATCGACGGATTCGGCGGCCGCCAGCGCCTCGGTCACGAAAGTCTCGGCGTCCGCCTCGCTGGAGCCGGCCGCCGGTGGCCTGTCGGCCGCGACCAGGTCCGCCAGGCTCTCCAGCGGCAACGACGCCACGTTCCCGATGCGGGCCCCGGCGTTTACCGCAGCCTTGACCAGCCGGAGGCGGTCGATATCGGCGTCGGAGTACAGCCGGTGGCCCCCCGGGCTCCGCCCCGGCTCCACCAAGTGGTACCGTTTCTCCCAGGCCCGCAGGACATCTGGTGTCAATCCCGACCGCCTGGTCGCGAGCCGGATGGAGTGCCGCTTTTGCTCTGATTCATTTGTCATGGCCAAGAGATTAGCATCTTGTCAAGATTATGTCAATATAATCTTGTTAATAACTTGACAAAACATGTACATCCTTCGATGTTTGGGGTCATGGCGCGCAAATACTGGACAAAGATCGCGCGGTGGTTCGACGCCTCGGCCGGGGAGAGCCCTCCTGCGGGAGAAGGACAATCCGTGGATTGGATTCGGGTGTTGCCCTTTGCCGTGATGCACCTCATGTGCCTGGGGGTGGTTTGGGTGGGAGTAAGCGGTGCGGCGGTGTTGGTGGCGGTCGCGCTCTATGCAATCCGGATGTTCGCCATCACGGGATTCTACCACCGCTACTTCTCCCATCGCGCCTATCGCACGTCCCGCGTGGCGCAGTTCGTCTTCGCCGTCATCGGGAGCAGCGCGGTCCAGCGCGGGCCCCTCTGGTGGGCCGCCCATCATCGCAAACACCACCGGCATTCGGACACCGAACTCGATGTCCATTCACCCCACCAACACGGATTCTGGTGGAGCCACATGGGATGGATCACCTCGGCGGCCAACTTCCCGACGGACCTTTCCGCGGTGCCGGATCTGGCCAAATATCCCGAGCTTCGGTTTCTGGATCGGTTCGATATCCTCGTGCCGGTCGCCCTGGCCGTGCTCCTATACCTGACGGGGGGGTGGATGTTCGTCTTTTGGGGATTCTTCGTCAGCACGGTCGTGGTGTTTCACGCCACCTGCTTGATCAACTCCCTGGCCCATGTCTGGGGAAGACGCCGCTACGACACGAGCGATGAAAGCCGAAACAACTGGCTGCTGGCGTTGTTCACGTTCGGAGAGGGATGGCACAACAATCACCACCGCTTTCCGGGCTCCGCGCGCCAGGGGTTCTTCAGGTGGGAGGTCGACCTGACGTATTACGGCCTCCGCATCCTCGAGCGGCTCGGGGTCATCCACGACTTGCGCCCGGTTCCCAACCGGCTACTGGCATCGGTATAGCATGCGCATCGCCATTGTGGGGACCGGAGTATCCGGACTCGTGACGGCATATCTCCTTCATCGCGAGCACGACATCACGGTGTTCGAGGCCAACTCCTATGTGGGCGGCCACGTGAACACCATCGATGTCGAACTGGCGGACGGCCGGTGGGCGGTGGATACGGGTTTCATCGTGTATAACGAAATGAACTACCCCCATTTCACCCGGTTGCTCGGTCAACTGGGTGTGGCCACCCAACCCAGCACCATGAGTTTCAGCGTGCGGTCCGACGAGGCCGACGTCGAGTATAACGGCTCGACCGTGCGCCAGTTGTTTGCCCAGCGCCGCAACTTCATCCGCCCGTCATTCTACCGGATGCTCGCGGACGTGATGCGCTTCAACCGTGCTGCGCCCGAGGTGGTGCGGAACGGCGCCGCCCACGTTACCCTCGGCGAGTACGTGGCCGCCAACGGGTACTCCAAACCGTTTGTGGATCACTACTTGCTGCCGATGGGGTCCGCCATCTGGTCGGTGCCGCGCCGGAAGGTGCTCGAAATGCCCGCCGCATTCTTTGTGCGGTTCTTCGAGAACCACGGGATGTTGACCGTCAACGATCGCCCGGAGTGGCGGGTGATCACCGGTGGATCGCGGCGGTACGTCGAGAGGCTGACAGCCGGCTTCCGGGACCGCATTCGACTCCGTCACCCTGTGCGGCAGGTACGACGGTTTACGGATCGAGTGGAAGTGGACGGCGAGCGCTTCGATCACGTGGTGCTTGCATGCCACAGCGATCAAGCGCTGGCGAGGTTGGCCGACCCAACGGGGTTGGAGCGCGAGATCTTGGGCGCCATGCCCTACGAGGCCAACAAGGTCGTGCTGCACTTGGACACGTCGATGCTCCCGCGGAGGCGCTCTGCGTGGGCGGCTTGGAATTATCGGGTGGCCGGCCCCGCCGACCAACCTGCTGCGGTGACGTACAACATGAACATGCTCCAGTCCCTCACGGCATCCCGGACGTTCTGCGTCACGCTGAACCAGCAGCAGGGCATCGATCCGGAAAGCGTCCTCTACGAAGGCTGGTACCATCACCCGCTGTACACGACGGATGCGGTCGCGGCGCAAGAACGCCATGGCGAGATCAGCGGTATCGACCGCACGCACTATGCGGGCGCCTATTGGGGCAACGGATTTCATGAGGATGGAGTTCGCAGTGCGCTCGCGGTGGGCGAGGCCTTTGGGATGGCGCTATGAACAGCGGGATCTACCACGGCTCGGTGCGGCATCGTCGCTTCCTGCCGTCTCCACACGCGTTCCAGTATTCGATCTTCATGATGTATCTGGACTTGGACGAAATCCCGGAGGTGTTCGACGGGAACTGGCTGTGGTCGGCGCGTCGTTGGGCCCCTGCATGGTTTCGCCGGAGTGACTATCTCGGCGATCCCACCAAACCGCTGGCGGAGGAAGTGCGTGACCTCGCCGAAGCGGAGACCGGGGTTCGACCAGGTGGCCCGATTCGCATGCTCACCCACCTGCGCTACTTCGGGTACATCGCCAATCCGGTGACGTTCTACTACTGCTACGACGAGAGCGGCACCGCCGTGGAGACCGTCCTTGCCGAGATCACGAACACGCCGTGGAAGGAACGTCACACCTACGTCCTCCGCTGCACCGGCGATCGTGTCCATCGATTCCCCAAGGCATTCCACGTCTCACCGTTCATGGACATGGACCACCACTATGCGTGGCGGTTCACCCAGCCCGGCGGCCGTCTCGGCGTGCACATGGAAAACTACGTGGACGGTCACAAGTACTTCGATGCTTCGCTCATCTTACGCCGCCGGGAGATCACGCCGGCCGCGCTCACCGCAACCTTGGTTCAGCACCCATGGATGACCACAAAGGTAATCACCGCAATCTACTGGCAGGCGGCACGGCTGTGGTGGAAGCGCACGCCGTTCTACACGCACCCACGAAAGCGCGTCCCGTGCGAGTCGTAGAACGGCTGGCGCGGCGGGCAGTCACGGCCCAGTTGCAGGATCTCGAGCACGGATCCCTGGTGCTTCGCGAAAACGGCGCGATCGCCGAGTTCGGGGACGGGCGGGGGCCCAGGGCGGAGATCGACGTGCACAACCCGAGGTTCTATGGAGCCGTGGCCTTCGGGGGACACCTTGGCGCCGCGGAGGCCTATGCAGCAGGGTGGTGGGACGCGTCGGACCTGACAGCGCTCGTGCGGATCTTTCTCCGCAATCGTCGCGCGCTGGACGGCCTGGAACGAGGGTGGGCGCGCTTGGCCCAACCACTACGCAAGCTCCTCTACGGATGGAGGCGAAACACCCGTACGGGAAGCCGCCGGAACATCGAGGAGCACTACGACCTCGGGAACGACTTCTTCGAGGAGTTTCTCGATCCGTCTCTCACCTACTCGTGCGGGATCTTCGAAGGGCCGAGCAGCACACTGCAAGATGCCTCGCTGGCCAAGTACGATCGGATCTGCCGCAAGGCCGGTATCAAGGCAGGCGATCACATTCTCGAGATCGGCACCGGTTGGGGCGGATTCGCCATTCATGCCGCGTTGGAGTACGGCTGCCACGTGACGACGACTACCATTTCGCGGGAGCAGTACGCTCTTGCCAGGAAGCGTGTCATCGCCGCGGGGCTCGCCGATCGGGTCACGGTGTTGCAGCGCGATTACCGTGACTTGGAGGGCACGTTCGACAAGGTCGTGTCCATCGAAATGATCGAAGCGATCGGGCACGAGCAAATCGGGCTTTTTTACGAGAAGTGTGCCTCACTGCTGAGGCCCGATGGTGCGATGGTGCTGCAATCGATCACGATCCAGGATCGGTATTACGATCAGGCGCGCCGGGAACTCGACTTCATCAAGCGATACATCTTTCCGGGAAGCTGTATTCCATCTATCGGGGTCCTGGGGGCGGCAGCACGCGACACCGATCTCCGTTTGGTGCATGCGGAGGACATCGGTGTGCACTACGCGGAAACGCTCCGCCGGTGGCAGAGGAATTTTCGCCGCAACTGGGATCGGATCGGCGCCAAAGGGTTTTCCCGGGAGTTCCGACGGATTTGGGATTTCTACTTCTCATACTGCGAGGGCGGCTTTCTCGAGGGAACCTTGGGTGACCTGCAGCTGGTGTACGCGAAGCCTCGAGCAACCTTGCGGTGCTCGTGGCCTCCATCGGCCCAGGAGGTGGCAGCATGATCTTATTGGTCTTGATAGCGTGGCTGGCCGTTGCTGTGGTGATGGTCGGGATGTGGTGGCGGCAGGTGCGAACGGAGAATGCGACCAGCGTCGACGTGGTGTGGGCGGCAGCTTTGGGCGCGCTCGCGGTTTTTTACCCCTGGTTTGTGGAAGGTGATGTGGGTCGACGGATCCTGGTAGGCGCACTGGCTGGAATCTGGGCGCTACGGCTCGGGCTGTATCTCTACCGCAATCGGGTGGCCTCCGCCACCCAGGAGGACGGACGGTACCGGGCGATGCGCGAGTACTGGGGCGCATCGGCGCAACCCAAGTTCTTTCTCTTCTATCAGGGACAAGCGATTGTCGCCGTGTTGTTCTCACTTCCGGTGCTCGCGGCGATGGCGGGTGGTCCACTTGACGTGTGGAGTGTCGTTGGTGTGGCCGTGTGGGGCGTCGCTGTGGTGGGCGAAACCGTCGCTGACCGGCAGCTCGCCGCCTTCCGCCGCGATCCGAGAAACAGCGGTGCGGTGTGTCAGGTCGGGTTGTGGCGATACTCCCGGCACCCCAACTACTTCTTCGAATGGGTCCACTGGTGGACATATGTGGTGCTGGCCCACGGCGCCTTGCTGAGTTGGATCGGACCTGTCGTCATGTTGATTTTCCTGTTCCGGCTGACGGGAATCCCGTACACGGAGCGACAGGCAATCAAGAGCCGTGGCGACCGGTATCGCGAATACCAGCGCACCACGAGCGCCTTCTTTCCGTGGTTTCCACGAAAAGGTGCAACATGAGCCTCGATCTGGGATTGGCCCTCGCCGAGCGGGGCCTCGTACCGCTCGCGATGCTCCGGCGAGGCATTCGTCGGCTGCTGCGCCAGCGCCTCACTGAGATCCGCCGGGAGGAAGACAACGAAGCAGCCTTTCGCTCCACGCTTCGGACCTCGCCGGTGGCGGTGGAGACGGCATCGGCCAACGAGCAGCATTACGAGGTGCCGGCGACGTTCTTCGAGCATGTGCTCGGGCCGCATCTCAAGTACTCTGGTTCTTACTGGGCGCCCGGCGTGGAGCGTCTTGCCGATGCGGAAGAGGCGATGCTGAAGCTCGTATGCGAGCGAGCCGAACTCGAAGATGGACAAGAGGTGCTGGAGTTGGGATGCGGGTGGGGGTCCCTTTCACTGTATCTGGCGCGGCGCTATCGCAAGAGTCGGATCGTCGCCGTGTCGAACTCCGCCAGTCAGCGGGAGTTCATTGAGGCGCGTGCGCCGAGTAACCTCCAGGTGATCACGGCGGACATGAACGCGTTTGACACGGACAGGCAGTTCGACCGGGTCGTCAGTATCGAGATGTTCGAGCACATGAGGAACTACGAGATGCTGCACCGGCGCATTGCCGGTTGGCTCCGGCCGGAGGGCAAGTTGTTTGTGCACGTGTTCTGTCACCGCGAGCATGCTTATGCGTTCGGGACGGAGGGGACGGACAACTGGATGGGCCGGCACTTTTTCACGGGTGGCGTGATGCCGTCGTCCGATCTCCTGCCGTCATTCGATCGGGATCTCCGGTTTGAGCGGACCTGGGTGGTTGATGGTCGCCACTACCAGCGCACCGCCGAAGCGTGGCGGCGCAATCTCGAAATCAGGAAGGCGGAGGTGCTGTCTCTGTTTCGCTCTGTCTACGGCAGCGAGCATCGTCGCTGGTATCACCGGTGGCGACTGTTCTTCTTGGCATGTGAGGAGCTATTCGGCTATCACGAGGGTCGAGAGTGGATGATAGGTCATTATCTCGCGGCGCCGCGCGCGCTGCCAATCCCCGCGTCGAGCCAATCGCTCGATACGGCAAAGGTGTAATCCCATGGACTATGTGCTCGAGCGTCGGACCCTCATTCCGGCCGACCTACCCACCGTATTCGCCTTCTTCAAAGACCCGGCGAACCTCGAGGCGATCACGCCCCCGTGGTTGCAGTTTGGCGTCGTTTCGGCGAGCGACCGGAGCGTCCGGGAAGGGACCCGGATCTCCTATCGGCTTCGGTGGCAGGTGTTCCCGATGCGTTGGGAATCGTTGATCCGGGAATATTACGAAAACGAGTGCTTCGCCGACGAGATGATTCGGGGACCGTACGCCAGATGGTATCACCGGCATCTGTTCCGCTCAACCGCCCAAGGAGTGATCATGACGGATCGGGTCGAATACCGAATGCCGCTTGGTCTGTTGGGAAGAATAGCGCACCGTTTGGTCGTCCGGCGACAGCTCGAGGAGATTTTCGACCATAGGACAGAGCGGATCGCAGAGCTGTTCGGCCGGACCGAGAGCACAGCCGCTTGAGTGCCACGGCCGCCGAGGTGGTGGCCGGACTCGCCGGGGAGACCGGCTTCGGCTTCGCGTTCGAGGTCGTGAAGCGACAGTCCCGGTCCCCGGCTCGCGTCGCGTGACCGCCGCCGCCATCTTACCTTAGCACCATGCCCAGGCCCGCCACTCTCATCGCTGCCGTCCTCTGTGCCGCCTGCGGCGCGGGTAACGGAGGACCGGCTCCCTCCAACGATCTGCTCATCGTCGGCTACGACCGCGAGCCCGACGTCATGAACCGCTTCAGCACCCATATCCTCGAGGACATCCACTCGTGCGTCGTCGAGGGCCTCACCACGACCGACGAGAACATGAAGGTGATTCCGGTACTCGCGGTGGAGGTGCCCACGTTGGAGAACGGCGGTGTGCGGCTCCGCGACGACGGGGGGATGGACGTAACCTGGAAACTCCGTCCGGGAGTCAGATGGCACGACGGTGTTCCCCACACGTCGGCGGACGTGAAGTTCACCGTCGAGGCCCTCAACGATCCCGACTACAACCCCGAGAGCACCGACGGGTTCGACCGGATCGAGTCGGTGTCGACGCCGGACTCCCTGACGGCGATCGTGCATTACAGGGAGATCTACGCGCCGTATGCCATCCAGTTCTTCCGGGGCACGCTGCCGAAGCACCTCCTCGAGGGGCGGGACATCGATCGGGCCACGGATTACAACCGCAATCCCCTGGGAACCGGACCGTACCGCGTCGCCGAATGGCGCACCGGTGAGTACATCCTGTTGGAGCGGGTCCCGGATTACTGGCGGGGAGCCGAGTACCCCAAGATCGATCGCCTCATGTTCAAGTTCGTCACCAACACGAACACCCGGATCAACCAACTCCGGAGCGGCGAGGTGCATGTGGTGGCGCTGGTGCCGTGGGACAAGGCCCGGGAGGTGCGAGATGTGGAGGCGATCACCCTGCACCGCATGACCGGCAACAGCTACGAGCTCGTCAACCTCAACCAGCGAGAGTTCCCGCCGTTCCGGGACGTGCGGCTCCGTCGTGCCCTGGTGCACGCCATCGACAGAGAGCTCATTGTCAACACGATTCTCGACGGCCTCGCACCGGTGATCCACGGACCGATCCAGTCCACGTCGTGGGCGTTCACCGACGACGTGCGCCGGTACGACTACGATCCCACACAGGCCCGCGCGCTGTTGGACGAGGCCGGGTGGCAGGATGCCGACGGCGACGGCGTGCGCGACCGGAACGGCCAGCCGTTGTCGTTCACCCTGATCACCCAGGCCGGGTACGCCATCCGGGAGAACGTGGCCCAGACGATTCAGAGCCAGTTGCGAGAGGTGGGGGTGGACATGAACATCCGCCTCATCGACGGGACCGCCATCAGCAGCTTCTGGTTCGAGGGGAACTTCGATGCGCTGTTGCACTGGTGGCACATGCCCGCCGATCCGGAGATCACGCTGTTCTTCGCCAAGGATCGGATGCCGCCGGCGGGCCGCAACATCAACTACATCGAGAACGACAGCCTCACGGATTTGCTCTACGCGTCGGACCGGACTGTGGACGTCGATGAGCGTCGCGCCCTCCTGCGGGACGCTCAGCGACTCCTGGCGGAGCTGGTTCCGGAGATTCCGTTGTACAACGTGACCCGCCTCGACGCCGCCCCCACTGACCTCTCGAACTTCCGCGGAAACCCCACGAACACGGGGATCTTCTGGAACGTCCACGAGTGGGAGATTCGCTAGCCGGTGAAGCGCTTCATCGTCCGGCGCGTGCTCCAGGCCGTTCCTCTCCTATTCCTTATATCCATCCTCGTCTTTGCGCTGATCCACGCCGCTCCCGGCGGTCCGCTGGAAATGTTCCTCGCCAATCCCAACGTGCGTCCCGAAGACATCGAGCGGCTGCGGGTGGCACTGGGGCTCGATCGTCCACTCACCGAGCAGTACCTCTCCTGGCTGAGGGGGTTCGTAGTGGGGGAGTGGGGATTCAGCTTCACCGACGGGCGGCCGGTGGTGGAGCGGGTGTTCGAACGACTCCCCGCCACCCTCGAGCTGATCGCCAGCGCAGTGGTCGTGGCGGCGGTGGCGTCCCTCCCGCTGGGTGTGTTCGGCGCGGTGCGGAAGGGTGGGTGGGTGGACCGCACGACGACGGTGGTGTCGTTTGCGGGAATCTCCCTTCCCGTATTCTGGGTGGGCCTCGTGCTGCAGCTGGTGTTTGCCGTGGGACTGGGATGGCTGCCGTCGTCCGGAAGGGCGTCGCTGGGTGACGGGGGCGTCGTCGATCGCCTGAGTCACCTCATCATGCCGGCCATCGTACTCGCCGCCGTCCACGCGGCAGCCTGGTCGCGCTTCCTCCGATCTTCCATGGGGGAGGTATTGCGGGAACGGTTCATCCTGGCCGCCCGAGCCAGAGGCACCGAAGAGCGAAGCGTCGTGTGGCACCATGCCCTTCGCAATGCCCTGCTGCCCTTTGTCACCGTGCTCATGATGGACGCCGCCATCATGGTGACGGGCGCCGTGATTACCGAGAGTGTATTTGCCTGGCCCGGCCTCGGCAGCCTGTTCACCGAGGCGCTGGCGCGGCGCGACTACACGGTCCTGATGGCCTTTCTCATGACGACGTCGGTGGCGGTGGTGGTGCTCAACCTGGTGGCCGATGTGGCGTATCACGCCCTCGATCCGCGGGTCCGGGTGTCATGACTGCGCTGCGTGGAAGGCAGGCAACCCTCGTGGCCGGCGGCGTGTTGCTCATGCTGGCCTTGGCCGCGGCGGCCGCGCCGCTGCTCACGCCCTACGTGCCCGACGGAATCGATCTCGCCGACCGGCGGGCGGCGCCGTCGCTTGCCCATCTGTTCGGCACGGACGAGCTGGGCAGAGACGTGCTGACCCGCACGCTCTACGGGGCGCGCATCTCCCTCGTGATCGGCTTGCTCGCCGCGGGGGTGACGGCCGTTGTTGGGGTCACCATCGGCGCGCTGAGCGGCTACGCGCGAGGTTGGATCGACACGGTGCTCATGCGCCTCACGGACGCCATGCTCTCCGTCCCGAGGCTCCCGTTGCTCATGATCGCCGCCGCGATCTTTGAGCCGTCGGTGGCGATGCTCATCGTGTTGATCGGACTCGCCGGGTGGATGGAGACCGCCCGGGTGGTCCGGGCGGAGTTCTTGTCCCTCAAAGAGCGGGCATACGTCGAGGCGGCGCATGCGGTGGGAATGCGTCCTCTGCGTGTGATCGCGCGGCACTTGCTTCCGGGGGCCGCGCCGGCAGCCGTGGTTGCCGCGACGTTGGCGGTGGGCCGAGCCATTCTTCTGGAGTCGGCGATGAGTTTTTTCGGGGTGGGGGTGCAGCCGCCCGACCCGAGCCTGGGGAACATGCTCTATCAGGCCCAGACCACGATGAGCACGGAACCGTGGCTCGCCGTGTTCCCCGGCATGTTCATTTTCCTCACAGTGCTCACAGTGTATGTGGTGGGGGCCGATCTGGGAGCGAAGGAGCTGCGATGAACCGTCTGATATCTCTCGCGCCGTTCGTGGCGTTGGTAACGGCCACTGCGTCGTCGGGTGCGCTGTTTCCGCCCGGCACATGGTACCTCGATCTGGCCAAACCGGCATGGACACCGCCCAGCTGGGTGTTCGGTCCGGTGTGGACACTGCTGTACCTGGGTATCGCCGTAGCGGGCTGGCAGGTATGGCGCTCGCAACACAAGAACGCCAAGGCGGCACTGGTTCTTTGGGGAGGGCAACTCGTACTCAACGCAGTGTGGTCGTGGCTCTTCTTCGGAATGCACCAGCCGGGATGGGCGTTTGTCGAGATCGCGCTGCTCTTGGGCGTGATCGGCGTCTTCGTCGTGAAGGCGCGTCCGGTCAGTCGCATCGCAGCGGCGTTGTTTGTGCCTTACGCCCTGTGGGTGTTATATGCAACTGTGCTCAATTTCGCCATCTGGCGTCTAAATGTTGGCGGTATTGGGTAGGCGGCCGTGAGGAGGTGTGCGCATGCGGTGTCGATGATGGCCCTGGCGTGGCTCGCTGGTTGTTCGGGGAAGCGCCCCTCGAACCTTGGCGTGTCGGATGGTCAGCTCGTCTCCTGCCCATCGTCGCCGAATTGCGTCTCGAGCGATGCGGCGGATGAGGACCACCGCGTGGCCCCCTTTCAACTGGAGCCGTCACAGTCGGTGGTGTGGGATGACGTGGTGTCCACGGTGGCAAATCTGCCGCGCGTGTCCATTGTGACGCAGAAAAGCGATTACCTCCATGCGGAGGCCCGAAGTCTCGTGTTCCGGTTCGTGGACGATCTGGAGTTACATCTGCGTGCCGACGAGGGCTTCATCGCCGTACGATCGGCGTCGCGGCTGGGTCGCTCGGATTTCGGCGTGAATCGCCGGCGGGTGGAGGCGCTCCGATCGGCTTTGCGCGCCCGGGGATTGGTGCGGTAGCCGTTCGGTGACGGCGGTCGTCGACGCTAGGTTGCTTCCTGTTGGAGGTCTCGCAACCGCCCAAGTGCGTCCGCAAACTGCTCTGCCGCTTTGTCCAAGTACGCCGACACCTCGTCCACGTAACCGTCGGCCGACGCCGACCACACCCGGTTGATGTGGCGCTCCCCGGCGGCGAACGGGCTCATTACGTCGGCGTACGCCTGGAGACCGTAGATGTGGGCGATGCTGCGCCGCGCTTCGACGAACGTGTCGAGGTGGACGGGTAAGAGCTCATCGATGCGTACACGAGCTTCGTACGGGTTGTCGTCGCCCATCTCCTCACACAGCTGGCCTACCTTCTCGACGATCTGGGCCAGGCTCGAGTCGACGGCGTCGAGATTGGTGGCGAGCTTGCCTTCCGCTTGGGCCTCACGCCGCATGCTGATGCGCACCAGTATGACGCCCATCACCCCGGCCGCCAGCGCCGCGACGAGGTTGCTCCACCGGACCACTTCCTCGTCGATCACGGCAACGAGGGCGCCGGCCAGGAAGCCGACGATGATCAGAACGTATCCGATGCGAATCATCAGCCTACCCCTCCCGCGGCCACGTAGTAGAGTGCGAATCCAACCCCCACGAGTGCCTCACCGACGATGAGTCCCGCGGCGACGGGGATGCCCACCTCCTCGCTGAACCGGATGCCCAGTTTCCAGTCCGAGATGAGGCGCAACACCGTGCCGATGCTGTACGTGAGCACGATGTTGAACGGGAGATAGAAGCCGAGGCCCACAAGCACGCCGAGCCCGCCCACGCCGCTGGCGCTGAGCAGGGCACCGAGTCCGGCGCCGGCGGCGTATTTCTGCAGGGGGACATCACCGCCCAGGATTCCCTGAATCGTGCTTGCCAGGGCCTGACCCTGCGGTGCCGGAAGCCGGTCGCTTCCCAGGCCATACGCCTGATGCAGGATGAAGATCAGTGCCATGATAACGATGGGGCCGAGCCACGTCGCCAGCAGTTGGCCGGTCTGTTGCACCTTGGGCCTGGCACCCACGAGGTAACCGGTCTTGAGGTCGAGCATCAAGTCGGTTGCCTGGGCCATGGCGATGCTTGCCGCGGCGCCGACCATCACCGACGCGACGATGGCGGCGCTGTCGCCCAACGGACTCGCGATGACGATGAGAATCGTGACGGCGATGAGCGTCATGCCGCTCAGCGGATTCCAGTTGGTTCGGCCGATGCACTCCGACACGATGACTCCGGCCACCCAGATCCAGAGGGTCCCCAGTATCGCCATGATGGCACCGCGTCCGAATCCCATCTCGGCCGTAGAGAAGATGGCGACAGCCATGAGCAGGATCGCCGCCCCGGCCACCGCGAAGTACAGGAGCTTGATGGGCAACTCGTCCTGCGACGCCGAGGTCTTCAAGCGCGACGCCGCCTGCATGTTCCTGACCGTGCTCACGATGAGGGGAAGCGCCAGCACGATCCCGGCGACGGCCCCGCCGATGAGCATCCCGATTCCCACCGGCCGGAACAGGCTCAAGCGTAAGTAGTTGGGCATGCTCGCCGCCTGGGCGGCGAGGGTCTCGGGAGACGGGAGGAGCCCGATGGCCGCGAGGACCGGAGCCAGAATCCAGTAGCAGACGAAGCCGCCCACGATGAAGAAGAAGCCTCCCTTGCCGGCGATGAACGCCACGCCGAGCGTGAGGAGTGACACATACCAGGTGCCGTTCATGTAATCGGGCATGCCGATCAAATCGCCCAGGGCCCAATTCTCGAATCCGGTTATCTGGCTCACAAAGTGGAGCACGGCGCTTGCCAGGGCTCCCCCCAAGAGCAGCACGGCCTTGTGGACGCCGGCGCCTGGGGATTTGAGGATCGTCGCGACGGCCACGCCACCGGGGTAGGTGAGCCGCTCGAAGTCGATCATCTGCTTTCGCAGCGGGATGATGAACGCGATGCCGAGAACACCACCGGCGATGCACGAGAACACCATCAGCACAGCGTTGAAGTTGGTCTCGCCGAGTATGAACAGGGCCGGGATCGTGAACATCATGCCGGGCGACGCGCCGTTCACCGCACTGGCGATGGTCTGGTTGATGTTGTTCTCGACGATGCTGCTGCGTCGCATCAGACCGCGGAGGATACCGAAGCCCAGGATGGCGGCAAGTTCGGAGCCCTCGATGGAGAAGCCGAGGATCAGGGCCGCGTAGCCGATGCTGAGGGCGATGAGGATGCCGAGGGCATATCCCACCAGGAGGGCCGGGAGCGTCAGCTCGGGATAGGTGCCCCTCCGAATCAGTCTTCCTTGGCTATCGTAGTCAGCCACGGGTCGACCCGCTTTCTTGTAGTTGCCCGGCAGGAACGGGGGAACGGGCGAAAGATGAGTTTGGATATCTTGGTGTGTGTGGCGGCGGAGCGCTAGACCCTCAGGAGAGGATGAAGGACAGATGAAACACTTGTCTCTGTTAGGCTGCCTGCTAGCCCTCGGTTGCGCCAATGCTCCTGTTGAGACGACCTCCGGGTACGTGAACGTGGCGGGCGCCCGCCTCTACTACGAAGAGGCGGGTGAGGGACCACCCCTGGTGATGATCCACGGTGGGCTGCTGGATCGTCGCATGTGGGACGGCCAGTTCGAGACCTTCGCCCGGAGCCACCGCGCGATCCGCTACGACGTACGCGCCCACGGCTTGTCGCGGGCCGATTCGGTGGAATTCGCGGATCACGATGACCTGCTCCGACTCATGGATTCGCTTCGAGTGAGCCAGGCGGTCATCATGGGCCTGTCCATGGGCGGACAGATTGCCATCGACTTCGCTCTCACCAACCCCGAGCGAGTCCGCGGCCTCGTGCTGGTCGGACCGGGCATGTCGGGGTGGGACTTCGACAGCGACGAGATCGCGAGGTACTTCGAGGAGATGACCGCCGCGGTCGAGGCCGAGGACTTCGCCACCGTAGTAGAGGTGTTCACCCAATGGTGGTGCGACGGCCCGCACCGAGAGCCGGAGCAGGTGGATTCGGTGGTACGGCGGCGTGTGCTGGACATGCTGGGGGGCAGCGGTCAGCGTTGGGAGTTCATGGATTTGGTCAGCGGGCTCGATCCACCGGCAGTGGATCGGTTGGACGAGATTCGCGTTCCCACCTTGGCGGTTGTGGGAAGCATCGACGTGCGGGACGTCCAAGAGATCGTCGACCATATCGTGGAGCAGATCCCCGGTGCACAGCGGGTGGTGATCCCCGACGTGGCCCACATGGTGAACATGGAGCAACCGGAGGTGTTCAACGACGTCGTCGGGGAGTTCCTGTCGGGATTGGAGCGCCAGTAGGCAAATCCGCTGTCTAATCGGATCTGACTTGAATCCGAGCCACGGCCGTGAACTCGGCGGCAACCGGTGTGCCGTCCAGCGTTGCGGGATCGAAACGCCGCCGATGCCATGAGTCCAGCACGTCTCGGTCCCATATGTCGCTTCCGGAGCTCTCTATGAGCCGCACGCCAACCGCCACTCCCAGTTCGGTCACGCGGACCAGCACGCGACACGGACGAGCCCTCCTCAACTCCTCGAGGTCATCCGCGGTCATGATGTCCGGAGGTCTCCGCATCGGTGGCGTTCGCACCGGTGAGGGCGGGCAATATTCTGCACGCGCGACCCGGAGGTTTGATTGTTCTCCGGTGCGAATCCTCAACCGCATACCCCAGACGCTCTCCTGAGGCGGCTGCGTTCGGATGGTCCGGCTGATGAGGTCGCGGTACGGGTGCGCCAGCGGCGTCGGGTCGGCAGGCTCCAATAGCGTAATGCCGGCCAACTGCCCTTGGGGACTGAACCGGAGCCCATAGACCAGGTCGGCCGATACCGCGGAAACTTCGGCGAGATGGCCCACGGCGGCTGAGTCAACCAGCCGATTCACACTTGGGAGAGTGTCCGGAACGGCCGCCAGGCCACACGACCGTCCATCGCGTCGAAGTGCCGAGCCCGGTACGATGCCTTGACCTTCATTGGTGATGGTCCCGCCACAGGCGGTGAGGCATAATGCCGTCGAGACCATGAAGAACGCGGGTTCTTGAATCCGGAACATGATGTCGTTTGGTGTCGGGAGCGCGGCGCGTAGATGGAGGTACGATTATCTATCGTATAGATGCCGCGAACCACCCAGACGCTACGATGCCCTCGGTATGCCGCATCGGCAAGTGGCTCAGGTATATTTGCTGAGCTGACATCATCTCCACTCTCGCCGTCGCCACGAACACCCCAAGGAGACCCCATGCGTCTAGCCCCCACCGCCGCCCTGACCGTCGCCCTCAGCCTAACCACCATCGGCGAAACCGAGGCCCAGACCTTCCCTACCAACGACCCTGTCATCCGCAGGATGTGGGAGGTGGGGATCGAGAATTCCCAGACCGCGCAGCTGGCCCACGTCCTCCTGGACCGCATCGGGCCGCGGCTGGCCGGCTCCCCCAACCTGGCCGCCGCCCAGGACTGGCTCGTGGAGCTCTATGAGAGCTGGGGCGTGCCGGCCCGGAAGGAGCAGTACGGAACCTGGAACGGCTGGCAGCAGGGCATTCTCCACGTGGACATGGTGGAGCCCAGGGTGCAGTCCCTCCACGCAGAGTTGTTGGCGTGGAGTCCCCCCACGAATGGAGCGGTGGAGGGAGAGGTGGTGATTCCGCCTGAGGGACTGACGCGGGAGACGGCCGCCGACTGGCTCCGGACGGTGCGGGGCAAGTTCGTGCTGACCTCGGCGCCGGAGCCCATGTGCCGGGCCCCACAGGAGTTGACGCAGTATGCCCGGGAGGAGACCGTGGTGCGCCTCGACTCCCTGCGCCGGGCGATGCAGGTGGAGTGGCGCACACGGATCCGGCCGCTGGGGAATCTCACCGCGGCGGCGGACGAAGCAGGCGCCCACGGGGTGCTGTCGTCGCGCTGGTCGGGGGGATGGGGGGTGAACAAGGTCTTCAGCACGAACACCCAGAACGCGGTGGGCGTCGACGTGTCGTGCGAGGACTACGGCCTGCTGTTTCGCCTGGCGTCCGCCGGGCAGGCGCCGGTGGTCAGGGTCGAGGCCGAGTCGCAAGCCCTCGGCGTGGTGCCCCAGTTCAACGTGGTCGCGGAACTGCGCGGGACGGAGCTGCCCGACGAGTATGTCCTGTTGGGCGCCCACCTCGATTCGTGGCATGCGGGCACCGGGGCGACGGACAACGGCACCGGCACCATCACCATGCTCGAGGCGATGCGGATCCTGAAGGAGGCCTATCCCCGTCCCCGACGCACCATCCTGGTGGGTCACTGGGGTGCCGAGGAGATGGGACTCCTCGGCTCGGGCTCGTTCCGGGAAGACCACCCCGAGGTGATCCGCGGTCTGCAGGTGGCGTTCAATCAGGACAACGGCACGTGGCGTTTCGAGATCATCGACGGGCAGGGGTTTGCCGAGGCGGGCCCGCATTTCGAACGCTGGATGGGTGTGGTCCCCACGGAGATCTCGAGTCATATCACGTTGGATTTCCCGGGGCCCCAGAACAACACGGGGAGCGACCACGTGTCGTTCCTCTGCGCCGGCGCGCCGAGTTTCCGATTGCAGTCGCCGTACGACGAGTACCGCCAGTACACGTGGCACACCCAGCTGGACACCTACGACAAGATCGTGTTCGACGACCTCCAGGAGAACGCGACCGTGGCGGCGATGCTGGCGTACAAGGCGTCGGAAGATCCGGAAAAAGTGAGCCGCGCCCAGATCACGCTCCCGCCGGATCAGCGGGGACGCGAGCGGTCGTGGGTGACGTGCCGGCCCCCACGGAGAACGCCGCGGTAGTGGGCGTTTCACCCGGAAACGGCCGGATCGGCGTGGGATTCTCCCGGCCTGACACAAGTCGGCACGGTTGGACGTAGGGGAAGGGTAGGATGAAATCATCTGTTTTCCTGCTCGCGATCTTGGGTTTGAGCTGTGCCGACACAGCCTCACAGGTGAGTGCACCATTGATCGAATACCAACGCTCCGGCGGCATCCGCGGCACCAGCGACCGGCTGGTCATCAACAGTGACGGCACGGCGACCCTGACGCGTAACGGGCAGGACTCGAGTATCACCGTCGAGAGCGACGCGATGGCCCGGCTGCGGCAGCGCATGCGCCAGGCCGATATCGGGAACATCCGCAGTGACACGGGGCGGGGTGGTGGCGACATGTTCGAGTACGTGATCAAGTATCAGGGGCACACCGTGCGGGCCAACGACGCCTCGTTGCCGCCTGCACTCCATCCGGTCATCGAGCTGTTGGACCGCATCCTGTCGGGAGCCAGTTCATGAAGCGATCCATCTCTTCGCCCGTCGCGCGCATGGTGCTGTGTGGGGTCGTCGCGGCGTGCGCCGCGTCCTGCACGCCCTCCATCGACATGATGCGGCAGGATGCCCAAGGGCGCCTGCAGCTCACCCAGAACCCTCTCTCCGGTACGCCCAGCTTCGTGCGCACGCAGGTCCCGTTGTCGGTCATGGGGTTGGTGCCGGGTGCGGATGGGGAGCTGGGACCCGCTCTGGTGGCCCGGTATGCCGAACTCTTCGGCCTCGACGACCCGGGGCACCTCGAGGTCCTCGGTGAGATCACCGGCCCTCTCGGTATGCGGCACGTCACGATGAAGCAGGTCCATCGGGGCGTCGACGTGTACGGTGGTGAGGTCACGGTGCACGTGAGTCGCGACGGCGAGCGGGTGATGGCGGTGACCAACAGCGCCGTGCCGGATCTCCGCATGTCGAACACGTCGCCGCGCATCGATGTCGACGCGGCATTGCGGGCCGCGCGGCGCTTCATGCCCGAGGCCGAACTGGTGTCGTCGTCGCTGGCGATCTATCCGGGAATCGAGCGTCCGTCCTCGGCACAACTGGCATGGCTCGTGGAGTTGCGGGACGACGCCATCCCCGCCCGGCGCGTCTACGTGGTGTGCGCCCGGGACGGGCAGGTCATCGACGTGCTGGACCGTCTCTACATCGCCCGCAACCGGCGGACCTACACCGCCAACCACAAATTCGATCTGCCTGGCACGCTGCGCAGGAGCGAGGGCGATCCGGCCGTGGGTGACTCCGAGCTGGACCGGGTCCACGATTTTGCAGGCGACACGTACGATTATTACTCGCAGACCCACAACCGGGACAGCTACGACAACCTGGGGGCGACGCTGTTGTCCACCGCCCACTACCGCACCGACTTTCAGAACGCGTTCTGGGATGGGGTGCAGATGGTCTACGGTGACGGCTTTGCGGTGAGGGACGTGGCGGCGCACGAGATGACCCACGCGGTGACGGAGCACGCGGCGGGGCTCGAGTACCGCTGGCAGTCGGGGGCCCTCAACGAGAGTTTCTCCGACATCTTTGGCGCGATGGTGGATCGGGGCGATTGGCTCGTCGGCGAAGACCTCCCCCACGGTCCCATCCGCAACATGGAGAACCCGGAGCAGTTCAATCACCCGGGACACACCGATGATTTCCGGGCGATGTGCGGCGACAATGAAGGTGTGCACATCAACAGCGGGATTCACAACAAGGCGTTCGTGAATGTGGCCGAAGCCATCGGCAAGGATCGGGCGGAGCTGATCTTCTACCGGGCGCTCACTGTGTATCTGGGAACGAAGTCCAGTTTCGAGGATGCGCGGTCCGCCGCCCTCCAATCTGCCGCCGATCTCTTTGGGGAAGGTGGCAAGGATTTCCAGGCGGTGGAGCAGGGCTTCGCGGGCGTCGGGATCGACGGGTCGTTCGATCCCGGCCCGAGCGGGTGTGACCGTTCCGACAGTTCCGACCATTCCCACCGTGGGGAGTCCTTGAAGGAACTGCTGCTGGGCGTTGCCCTGCTGTTGGGTGGAATAGGCCTGTACAACCTCGTACGACGACCTCTCGGCAGCTAGCGCTCGATCGCTTAGCTTATTTCAATGTTCCATACCTTCCTTGCCGACCTCCGGTACGGTCTGCGCGTGCTGCGCAAGGCCCCCGGCTTTTCCGCCGTCGTCATCACGACCCTCACGCTGGGCATCGGCATGACGACCTCCATGTTCAGCGTCGTCAACGGTTTGCTGCTGAACCCGCTGCCGTACCCGGACGCCGAGCGGCTCGTGATGATGTGGCAGGGGCGTCGTGGCATGGACGTTGAGGAAGACTGGTTTTCGGTGGCGCAGTTCGTGGACATCCGAGACGGAACCACGGTATTCGAGGACGTGACCCTCGCCGTGGGGTTCGGTGCGACGCTCACCACCGGTGACGAGGGCTCGGCCCCCATCGAGGTGGGATACGTGCGTACCACGTCGACGTATCTCCGTCTCCTCGCGGCGACACCGGCCCTGGGTCGCGTACTCGATGCCGGCGACGACGCCGGCGATGCACCCACCGTTGCCGTGTTGAGTTACGGGTTGTGGGAGCGGGTGTACGGCGCCGACCCCGACATCATCGGCCGGACGGTGACGTTGGACGGCCGGGAAACGGAAGTGGTGGGCGTGTTGTCCCGGGGCGTGCTGCTGGACAACGAGGTGCTGCCCACCCTGGGCGCCGTGGACCCCCTCGGCGTGGTGCTCTCCCTCCCATTGTCGGAGGCCCTCCTCGCCCAGCGGAACCGTGAAGACTACAACATCATCGGCAAGCTCAAGCCGGGCGTACCGCTGGCGCAGGCCCAAGCCGAGCTGGATCGTGTCGCGGCACAGATCCAGGAGCTTCACGAGACCGATCCCGGCTCCGGGTTCTTCATTCGTGCGGTGTCACTCCTCGACGAGGTCGTCAGCGGCGTGCGGCGGGCGCTCGTGCTGTTGCTGGGAGCGGTAGGCGTGCTCCTCCTCATTGCGTGTGTCAACGTGGCCAACCTGTTGTTCTCCCGTGCGGCCCAGCGCCAACGGGAGATCGGCATTCGCGCCGCGGTCGGCGCGGATTCAGCGCGGCTGGTGCGCCAGCTCCTCACCGAAAGCGCCCTCCTCGCCGCAGTGGGCGGCGCGCTGGGCGTCACGGCCGCCACCGCCGGCGTGGCGGTGCTGCGACGGTTGGGCGGTTCGAGCCTCCCCCGCATCGATGCCATCGGCGTGGACGGCCGGGTGTTGGGGTTTGCACTGGTCACGACGATGGCAACGTGCCTGGTGTTCGGGTTGCTCCCGGCCTTCCGGACGTCCCGCGTGCAGCTCGCCGACGTGATGAAGCAGGGTGGAGGCGGTGGGGCGCGTGCCGGGTCGCTCTGGTCCAAGGTGAATCTGTCCAACGGTCTGGTCGTAGCCGAAATCGGGTTGTCTCTGGTCTTGTTGATCGGCGGCGGACTCCTCGCCCGGAGCCTGGTGGCCATTCAGGACGTGGATCCCGGTTTCGAGCCGGGCGGTCGCCTCTCGTTCCGCATCCAACTGCGGGGACCGGACTTCACCGGGGATCGGCGCCAGACGTTCGTGCGGGATCTCAGTGCGAACCTCGCCGCGCTCCCGTCGGTGGAGCACGTTGGTGCGGTGTCGTTCATCCCCTTCGGCGGAAACCTGGCGTGGAGTTTCGTCACCGTGCCGGGGTACGTCCCCCCGGACGGCACCAACGGCGAGTTCATCGCCAGCTTCCGCCGCTCGACGGCGGGCTACTTCGAGGCGATGGGTGTCCCCGTACTCCAGGGGCGAACGTTCAACGACAGCTACGAGCCCGGTGAACCCTGGGCCGTCATCATCGACGAGAAGATCGCCGAGCAGTACTACGCCGGCCGGGACCCGATCGGCCAGCGCATCAACGTGTTCGGCAACGACTCGGCGCGGGTCGTAGGCGTCGTCGGGTCCGTAAAGCACACCGGGCTGGATGACGCCGCCCGTCCCACCCTGTACCTGGCGAACGCGCAGATTCCGTCCAGTCGCGTGGTGATGGTCGTCCACACCGCAGGCGACCCCACCGCGTTGATCGGGAGCGCGACCCGGGCGGTGCACCAGCTCGATCCCGACATCGCGGTGGTGGACGTCTTCTCGATGGAGCAGCGAATCGGTGGGTCGTTGGCGCAGCGCCGCTTCTCCATGTTCCTCCTCCAGGTCTTCAGCGTGGTGGCGTTGGTCCTGGCGGCCATCGGCATCTACGGGCTCGTGTCGTACCGTGTCAGCCAGGGCGCCCGGGATCTTGGGATGCGCATGGCCCTGGGCGCCCAGCGAACCGCGATACTGCAGCTCGTGCTGGGCCACGGCATGGCCCTCGCCGCGGTGGGCGTCGTAATCGGCGTGGCCGGGGCGCTCGGCGCGACCCGGTTGATGCAGGCGATGCTGTTCAATGTGAGTGCCACCGACGGTACCACCTACGTGCTGATGGCGGCTGGGTTGGCGGCCATCGTGTTCGTGGCGTGCTTCGTGCCCGCCCACCGGGCGACGCGGGTGGATCCCCTCGAGGTGCTGCGGACCGAGTAGATGTGCCTATGGCCGTCTTCTTCCTCCAACGTGCGACGCCGGGCACCCACCGCCGGGTGATCCCCTGCGGGCTAGCCAATCCTCCGGCGGGGGTTCACTTTAGGCGTGCATGAACTGAGGCTGTAACCACAGTAGCAAGAGGTCACATCATGCCTCCCTCTCGCCAGGAATCCATCGCAACGCTTCACGCCGCGTGCAAACAGGGCAACCTCACGCTGTATCTTGGCGCCGGCGTATCGGTCGGCAATGGCTTGCCAACCTGGGAGCAGCTCGTTCTCGCCATGTACTTCTCCGCGGTCAGCAAGCAGTCACTCGGTGGCTGGCGACCGTTCCCCAACTACCTGTACGCCATTGCCGAGTGGTACCTCGAGAACAGCCGCGAGCCGCTCGAGATCATCGCACGCAAACTGCGGAACCTCTATGGCGAGGGAGGACAGACCGCGTTTCGCGAGAGCTTGCACAACACGCTGTACGGCGGGTTCCTGGAGCCCGACGGCAACCTCTCCGATGAACCTCACCCCGACCAGCTGCTGTACGCCAACGCCACGCTCGCCGCAACGACAGCGTTGTGTTCCCATGTCCCGGCAGGCAAGCGAGCGGTTCAGGCGGTCATCACGTACAACTACGACGACCTGCTCGAGATGGCGCTGGGGTCGTATCCCCATCAGTCAGTATTCGGCGAAGGGGTGATCGCGGCTGACACGATGCCGGTCTACCACGTACACGGCTTCGTGCCCCTGACCGGCGAGGGCTCCCTGCCCAACGAGATCGTATTCACCGAGGACCAGTACCACCGTGCGGCGCGCGATCCCTATTCGTGGTCGAACCTGGTGCAGATTCGCTCGATGTCGGGCTCGATCGGGCTCATGGTCGGCCTGTCACTGACCGACCGTAACATGCGACGGTTGCTGGACGCAGTGTCCAAAGCACCGCTCGAATCACAGCAGTTCGTTCTGCTCCAGCGGCCAAGGAGCGAATCACCACCCGACGAAGACCTCGACCAGATTCATCACAAGGCGATCGAGTACCTGGACCGGTTCAAGCGGAGTGGTATCAAGAAAGCCGAGATGCAGTCGGACGCCGTCATGACCGCCAAGCCGGGCATCAAGGCCGATTATCCGACCCTGCGGCGGTCACAACCCGGTACCAAGGGACCGCTGTATCACGAAGAAATCGCCGGCATCATCGAGCAGGTCGAGCGCCTCGACGCGGAGCAGCAGACCGCCGTACTCGCTCAGCTCGGCGTCACACCGATCTGGTACGATGAACACCCGGAGGTGGGACCGATTCTGGATGAGATTCGCGGCTGAGCGTACGTCTCAGGTATTGGCGCACCGTTCTGGTACGACACGATCAGTGGTATTGCCAACCCTGAACAGAAAACGCGCCCGGGTCGCCAACAAACGGAGTGACCGTCCATGCGCATCGCGGACATGAACTGGATGCAGATTGAGGACTACCTCACCAAGGACGATCGGTGCGTGTGGCCCATTGGCTCGACAGAGCAACACGGGGCTCTCTCGCTCTGTGTCGATGCCATTCTGGCCGAGCGGGTCGCTGTCGAGGCGGCGGAGCCTCTCGGCGTGCCGGTCTATCCCGTCATGTCGTTCGGTTGCGCGCCGTATTTTGCGGCGTTCCCCGGGTCGATCTCGCTCAAGGTGGAAACCCTGTTGGCCGTGGCCCGGGATGTGGTCGGTTCGCTGTACACGTCCGGCTTTCGGCGCGTCCTCATTGTGTGCGGCCACGGTGGCAACGCCGCCGTGGGCAATCTGTGCCGTGAACTGATGGCGGAACGACCCGGGATGTCGGTCAAGTTCTACCAGTGGTGGGATGGCCCGCGGCTCAACAAGAAGGCCAAGGAGATTGCCCCGCATCCGTCGCACGCCAACTGGTTCGAGAACTTTCCCTGGACGCGACTCGAAGGCGTGACGCTGCCCGCAGGTGAGAAGCCGGTTGTCCCGATCGCAAGACTTCACATGAGCGGACCGGAGGATGTGCGCGCGTTGCTCGGCGACGGTTCCTTTGGCGGTGCATACCAAGTGAGCGACGAGGCGATGAGCGAGTTGTGGACGGTGGGCGTCGAGGAGACGCGCGCGCATTTGGAGGAGGGGTGGCCGGCCCGGCCGTGATCTGGGGCGCGGGGGCGGTCGGCGGCACGATCGGCGCATACTGGGCCCGGGCCGGCGTCGACGTCCTGTTGGTGGATACAGACACTGAGCACGTGGACGCGTGCCGTCACGGCCTCTCGATCGAAGGGCCGGTCGACTCCTTCGCCGTTGCGATGCCCGCCGTGACACCTGATGCCGTACAGGGACGCTTCACCCGCATCGTCCTGGCGGTCAAAGCGCAACACACCGCTCGAGCAGTCGCCGCATTGGCGCCGCACCTCGCCGATGACGGCTTCGTGCTTTCGGCACAGAATGGCTTGAATGAGACCGTCATAGCGAAACATGTGGGGGAGCACCGCACCATGGGCGCGTTTGTCAACTTCGGGGCGGACGTGCTCGGTCCGGGCCGCATCCTCTTCGGCAACCGTGGGGCAGTGGTGGTGGGGGAAATCGACGGCCAGATGCGCCCGCGAACCAATGTAATCCATGAACTGCTCAGGCTCTTCGAGCCCGACACCGTGCTCACGGACAACATCTGGGGGTTCCTCTGGGGCAAGCTCGCCTATGGCGCCATGTTATTTGCGACGGCGCTCAACGAGGATTCGATGGCAGACAATTTCGCAGATCCCAAACGCTTTCCTGTCTGGCGAACGCTGGGCCGTGAAGTCATGGCGGTTGCGCGAGCGAGAGGCGTCACGCCCGTCGGCTTCGACGCGTTCGATCCCGCCGCATTTGCCGAATCGGCAAATGACACGGCGGCGTTGACGAGTGTTGCAGGTCTGGCCGCTTTCAACCGCGGGTCGGCCAAGACGCATTCGGGGGTGTGGCGTGATTTGGCGGTGCGCAAGCGCCGCACGGAAGTCGATGCGCAAATTGCCATCATCGTAGACCTTGCGGCCGAGGTGGACATCGAGACGCCGGCGATTCGTCGGTTGGTCGAGCTCGTGCACCAGATCGAGGCCGGTCGGCGGTCGCAATCCACGGAGACATTCAACGAGCTGTTGGCGGCATGCATCTGACGTTCGGTGGTCGCGTGGCGCTGGTGACCGGCGCGGCAGGGGGCATTGGTCGAGCCATTGCGGAGGGGTTGCAAGACGCCGGTGCTACCGTGCACGTGTGCGACGTGGACGAAGCCGGCGTGACGGACACGGCCCACGGGTTGGATGTGGCATGCCATGTCAGCGATCTGTCGGATCGGGGGGCGGTCGTCGGGATGGTCGATGGCATCTCAGCCGCTTCCGGGCCCATCGACATTCTCGTGAACTCCGCTGGTGGGGTGTGTGGGCAGGTCGGACGGCCCATCGAGGAGGTGGACGAGGACGATTGGCACGCGATCTTCCGAGCCAACGTCGACAGCGCGTTTCTACTTGCGCAGGCCGTGGGCCCCGGCATGACCCAAAGAGGCCTCGGCCGTATCGTGTACATAGCGTCCGGTGCGGGGCTGCGGCCGAGTCTGACCGGTATCCAGGCGTACACGGCGGCGAAACACGCCCTCGTCGGGCTCACCAAGCAGCTTTCGCTCGAGTTCGCGCCGCACGGCGTGACCGTCAACGCCGTGGCGCCGGGGTTCGTGCCGTCGAACCCGTCAACCATCCGGCAGTGGGAGCGTCTGGGTCCGGAGGGCCAACGTCATTTGATCGACAGTATTCACACCAGACGACTCGGCACGCCGGAGGATATCGCGGCAGCGGTGTTGTTCCTCGCCAGCGACAGGGCAGGGTGGATTACCGGGCAGGTCCTCAGCGTGGACGGGGGGCGTTCATGAGCGATCCCGTGCTGGTGTTCCTTGAGAAGGAGAAACCGGCGATCGTCGAGCGGTTGTTGGAACTCGTGCGTATCCCGTCCGTGAGCACGGATCCACGATATTCGAGCGGCATGGCGCAGGCCCGCGCGCTCTTGTCCAATCGCCTGCGCGACATGGGATTGCACAACGTCCGCGAGCTGGAAGCGGGAGGGCATCCAGCGATCTACGGGGAGTGGTTGGAGGCCGGTGAGGGGCCGACCATTCTCGTGTACGGCCACTACGATGTACAGCCACCGGATCCGATCGAGCAGTGGCAGACACCGCCGTTCGATCCGGAAATTCGTGACGGGCGGATTTACGGGCGTGGCGTCTCGGACGACAAGGGGCCGTCGTGCATCGCGTTGGAGACCATGGCCGCGTTGCTGGCCATCGAGAGCCGTCTCCCCGTCAACGTCAAGGTGTTGCTCGAGGGTGAAGAAGAACTCGGCAGCCCAACGCTGGGAGACCTGTGCGGCCGCCATGCCGATCTGCTCCGCTGTGATGCGGTGCTTTCCGCCGACGGTGCCAGCTGGCGGCCCGACTTGCCCACCGTGAATGTGGGTTCGCGAGGAAACGCCGGGTTCGAGTGCACCGTAACGACCGCGGCAAAGGATCTCCATTCGGGGCGGTTCGGGGGGGCGGTTCCGAATGCGTTGCACGTGATGGCCGAGTTGCTGGCGGGTCTGCACGCCGCGGACGGGTCCGTGGCCGTGCCGGGGTTCTACGACGGTGCGCGGTCGTTCGGCGAGGGCTCGCTTGCATCCATCCCGTTTGATGAGACCTCTTTCCACGCCGCCATCGGAACCGCGCCCTGCGGCGAGCCGGGGTACACCACGCTGGAGCGGTTGTGGCTGCGGCCCTGCCTCGACGTCAACGGGATGTGGGGCGGGTACATGGGCCCCGGAGGAAAGACCGTCATCCCCAATGAAGCCTACGCCAAGATCACCATCCGCGTGGTGCCCGACCAGGATCCGGCGCAAATTCTCCGGCAGGTGAAGGATTTCTTGGAGAGTCGGTGCCCCGCCGGAGCCACCGTCCGGTTCGGCGCCGATCGCGGACAGTCCGCGGCGTACGAGCTTGGAGGTGATCATCCGCTGCTACTGGCGGTGGAATGGGCCATCGCGGAAACGTACGGTTCTCAGCCGCACCGGATTCGCATCGGCGGAACGCTGCCGGTGACCGACATCATGCGCCGCACGTTGGGCGTTGACACGGTGATGTTCTCGTTCTCGATGGCCGATGAAGATCTTCATGCCCCGAATGAATTCTTCCGGCTGTCGTCTCTCGACCGGGGCTTGCGCGCATGGACAGCCTTGTGGCGCCGGCTCGCATCCATGCCGTACGAGAGCTTCATTACGGTTCGGTAAACCTAATACCCAACAGGAATCTGCTTTCCCCCATCCCGAGGATGGCCCGTGGAATCGAAACACCTTTGTATGAACCGTCGAGAACATAACCGAAGGGGCGCTGTGCGCCGTTCGAGTCGAGGTCCATCTCTCAACCGGGACAGAGTTAGGCCCAACGCCAAGAACCGACGTCCGGTCCGGAGAGAAGACCGAATTGAGGCTGTCGACCGAGGGTGAGGCTTTCGACACCTGGACCGCCCATCCTGAACTCTCGCCCTGCCGAGGCGTGTGAGCTAAGACCGTCATTGGCGGAGCGTACCTGGTGGAGGGTGCAGCAACGACGCCCGGGCGACTGCCCGGGCGTCGTTCTCAGTTGGTGAGCCGTACGTTGCCTATCGCGGGTCGCAGTGCTGTTCTCCAGAAACGATGTGACCATCAACGACAACCACCATAGCGCGTTCGTGCATCAGTTTGCCGTCGAACACCCGAACGTCGCGGAACACCACCGAACCACTCGACCGTTGTGCTGACATACCGGTGGGCGCGAGCGACCAGAAGCACGCGATGGCGACTGCAGAGCCCAAAATGAGGCGCGGTGTCATTGGTTGCCTCGGTTTCCCGTCAAGCCCTCGATCACCCAGATCTCGTTCGAGCCCACCCGAGCCCACTCCCAGTACGCGATACGCCGGCCATCCGGACTCATTTTGAACCCCCGGGGGCTCTCTTCGCCGAGCAGCTTAACGGGCTCGCCGCCGTCCATCGAAAACCGCCACACGCCTTCGGGACCGAACGTAGCCGCGATCACGTATTTGCCGTCGGGCGTGATCTCGAGAAACGAGGAGCAACCCAAGGCCGATCCGCGATAGATCTCGCGGGGTTCGCCCCCGCTCGTGGGGAGCACGAGCAGCCTGGATTCCTCGCCGCAGCCGCCAGCGCGCACGACGAGCGTCTCGTCGTCGGCCGATACGCCGATCCCTCTCCACAACCCCTCGACGCGCGCGAGAAGCGTCTCCCGACCGGTACCGATGTCCCGGGCGTATATCCCGCTCCTATCGCGGTGGAAGTAATAGGTATTGCCGTCCGGCGACGGCGCGATGGCCGCTTCACCGCTGGATTCTTCTCGCTCGAGCGACTTGGTGACCACGCCTGACTGGAGGTCGAGCCGGTAGACTCCCGGTGTTCCCTGGTATCGGCCAAACACCGTCAGCGTCCGGGCGTCCGGGAGCCACCAGGGCCGCGAGCCGCTCGGGAACGGGAACGGCAAATACCGAGTCTCGCCAGTGTGAACGGAGCGGATCCCCAGCCGCGCCTGGGATACCTCCCACGGCACTCCCATGGGGTAGTCGAGAAAGGCGAGGTACCTTCCGTCGGGCGACCAGGCAGGCTCCCGGCTCCAGCCTTCGGACGGCTCCCGGATCGGTGCCGGGGGGTTCACGACTCGACCGGCTTCGATATCCAGGGTCGCCGTTCGGATCTGAGGTGACTCCCGGACGACATGGTAGAAATACTGATCGCCGCTGAATCCCATCGGGATGAGGTCCCACACATCGGCCCGAACCAACTCCGGCTCTCCCCTCGCACGGCCGTCTGCCACCGATAGCCTCCAGATCGCGCGCGTGAGCTCCCGATTGCTGTAGAAGAAGATCCCCGAGCCGTCCGGATCCCACCCCATCACCAGATCGTTGCCGTTGCCACGCACCAACGCCCTGGGCTCACCACCATTCAAGTCGAGGGCGTAGATGTCCGCGTCCGTGGAGCCGGTCGGCATGAGGTCGTACACGACGTGCCTCCCGTCGGGGGACACGAACAGCCGCCCGAGGCTCCCGGAGTCGTATCGCTCCAGCACGCGTGTGCTGCCGTCATCCGTCGACACTAGAACGAGGTCGAGGGGCTGCGAGCTTCTCGCGCCGCCGGCCTTCTGCAGCGCCACGATGCCAGTCCCGTCCGGCGTCCAGGCCAGAGGCTCGATCCAGAACGGCATCGGTTCCGATCGGAGGACCCGTTCGTTCGCGCCGTCGCGTCCGATCACCCTGAGTTGGTTGTCACCGCTGTCGCCGGCAAAGTGAGCCCACAGGTAGGCGATGTGGCGTCCGTCATTCGAGATCACGGGTTCCATCGGGAAGTCGCCTGACTCGGCCCAGCGATCTGTACCGGTAACTCGAGTCATCTCGTCGCGCTCCAGGTCGAAAACCGCCAGATTCCCGGTCTCCCAGTCCACCGCGGGGATGTAGCGTCCGGCGCCTGGCGCAACCATGTCCGGCACGCCCTGGGATCCCGACGTCCAGATGCGACGAAAGACCAGATCGTCACCCGGTAAGGTCTGCGCGGGCGCACCTGCAACTCCGAGAGCAAACTGAGCAAGCACGAAGACGGCCACGATGGGGAATTTCGCTGTCATCGGATTCCTCTCCTTCAGACGGGCGGTCGTCCCGATCCACACTCGGGACCGGCGATCCGCGTTTGCCCCATCCCGAAGGCAACAACCGTTCCCGCGGCGGCGCGTCACGCTAACCCCAAGGCACCCAACGAGCTAGATCCTCTTCACACTCGCTCCGGACTCACAATCTCCGTCCCGATTCGTGCCCGCCATCGGGGGGCTGCGTAACGATTCGATTCGCCGGGGGTGACACCTTGGCGAGATGGAAGCAGAAGGTCGTGCCTGCCCCCGGTGGGCTCTCCACCTTCAGATCGCTCCCGTGCGCGCGGGCGATCCTGCGCGCGATGGCGAGACCCAAGCCGGTGCCTCCGTCCTTGGTGGTGTAGAACGGCTCGAAGATCTTTTCGCGTAGATCCTCTGTGAGCCCCTGACCCTCGTCGCGGACGGACACCGTTACGCCCGCGCCGTCGTCCTCAAGAGAGATTGCTGCTCGTCCTCCAGTGTCCAGCGCGTCGGCGGCGTTAAGGAGCAGATTCAACACGAGCTCCTCGAGCGCGCCTTCGTCGCCCCGCACCCACACGGGGCGTTCCGGCGGCGCGTACCCGAGTCGACCGTCCTTTGCGGCGATGCGAGGTGTTGCCGCGCGGATCGCCGCCTCGATCGATGTTCTGAGGTCGATGGACTCGCGGCGCACTCGGCCGCTGCGCGCCACGCGCAAGAAGTCCGTCACCGACGTGTTGAGCCGGTCGATCGCCCCAAGCGCGCGGGCGAGGAGGGCGGTGGCTTCAGTCGGAGCGCTATCGAACTTCTTTTCTGCCCGCTCAAGGTCCATACGAATCGAGGTCAACGGGTTGCGCACCTCGTGCGCCAGTGACGCGGCGAACTCACCAACTGCCGCCAATGCCTCCTGCTGGCTCAGCCGATCGAGGGTTTCTCGCAGCGCCGCGCTCATTACGTTGAAAGCATGCGCGGTCTCACGCACGGACGGCGGTCCGGTCACATCCACGCGAGCATCCAGATCCCCCCGCGCCACCGCACCCGCCGCGCTCGACAATCCCTCCAGGGACCGCGTGAGCCGTCGCGTGAATAGGGTTGCGAGTCCGAAAACGACGACGATAGTGATGATCAGGGCAACCGTTCCGCGTCTCGCGGCGTCCGCGAGCGGTGCCGTCACCGGGGCGAGTGGTGCCGCGAGCGCAAACCGCACCGGTGGATCGGCAAGGTCTCGCACAACGGTGATCCACTCCTCGTCACCCCAAAGAAACCGCTCTTGTGAAAACAACTCGGGATCCAGCGGGAGCGGCGCCAACGCGGCTCCAGTGCGGCGGTCGACGATCGCCACGACCGTGCCGCTCACGCCGGGCGTTAGCGCCCCGACCGGAAGGAGCCCGTCACCGCGAAACTGCACGGCGAGGGTGCCCAGGCGATCGCCTGAAAAGCGTTCGCGCACCGGAACGTCGTAATTCAAAAAGCCGGGGGGCGGCGAGCTGATCGATCGACTCTCTCCGAGATCGTCCGGCAGGCGGGCAACGCTCCAGCCCCTCTCGTCCCGCACTTCGACGAACCACACAAACCCGGAAACCGCGCGCCAGCGAGCCACGAGTTCAGTTGAAGGCACGTCGCCGTTGCCGGGCCAGCCCGGCTCTCCGCGTAACGCCGTCACAAGCGCATCCGTCTCCGCGAGATCGATCAGCAGCGACACGTTCCGCGCCCATTGGGTTCCGAATTCCTCCACACCGTCGCCCAGACTGGCGGCCAAACGCGCGCGCACCAATTCCACCCCGGAGCGCTCGGACGACCGGGCGAGCCAGAACCCCACGAGCGCCAACGGAAGCACGATCCCGAAGAGCGCGTACAAGAGAAACCGCCCGCGCAGGCTGATCCGTGGTAACACGCTCATTCGCGGAACCTCACCTACTCGATCCTGAACTTGTCGAGCAGCCGGTACAGTCGCGGCTTCGAGATGCCGAGGACGCGAGCCGCCCGAGCCTTGTTGCCCTTGACGCCGGCCAAGACGCGACGCACGTGGTCCGCTTCCACTTCGTCCATACGGCGGAACATGCCCGGGTCATTCGTCGTCTGGCTCAGGCCGAGGTGCTCCGGTCGGATCACCCCGCCGGTCGCGAGCGCGATGGCTCGTGTCAGGCAGTTCTCCAGCTCCCGCACGTTCCCTGGCCAGTGGTGACACATCAGGACCTCATCCGTGGTCTTAACGATCGTCGGCTCAGGCTTGTGGAGGCGCTCGCTCGCCTTGCGCACGAGATGCCGGGCAAGGAGGAGGACGTCGCCTGGTCGCTCTCGCAACGGCGGGAGCACCACCTCCACTACCTTCAGTCGGTAGTAGAGATCTTCTCGAAACACGCCCTCTTCGATACGACTCTCCAGGTCACGGTGCGTGGCAGCGATCACTCTGGCTTCCGTTCGCTCGGCTTGCTCGCCTCCAACCGCATAGAAGTGTTCATCCTCGAGTACGCGAAGGATCTTGGCCTGGAACTCGGGACCAGTATCGCCGATCTCGTCGAGGAAGATCGAACCCCGTCCCGCAAGCGCGAACCGCCCGCGCCGGTCGGCGACCGCTCCCGTGAACGCACCACGCACGTGTCCAAAGAGCTCGGATTCCAGCAGCGTTTCCGGTAGCGAGGTGCAGTTGACCGGGATGAACGGCTCGGTCGCATCCGGCGAGTTATAATGAATAGCCCGCGCCACCAACTCTTTCCCGGTCCCGCTCTCCCCGCGGATCAGGACACTCACTCTGCTCGCCGCGAGCTTTCCCACCAACTTGAAGACTTCGATCATTCGAGGGTCTTGACCGACGAGGTCACCCAGTTGGTATGAGCGGGCCTGGTCTTCCGCTGAGCGGCGCACTCGTTCTCGGCTAATGCGGTCCGCTCGGGCACGTTCGAGCACATCCTCCAGCTCGGCGAGCTGAATCGGCTTCACGAGAAAGTCGAAGGCGCCTTCGCGCATCGCGCGTACCACAGTGGGCATATCATCGTACGCGGTCATGAGCACCACGTCGATCGTGGTTGCACGTTCGCGAATCAACTTCAGCAACTCGATCCCATCCATGCCGGGCATGCGGATGTCGGAGAGAACGAGGTCCGGCGCGAAGGAAGCGATGTGACCGAGCGCCACCTCTGCGCTCTCGGCGGTCTGGATGCCTACGCCGAGGTCGCCCAGCGCCCCCCCAAGCGAACTCAGGATGGCTGGATCGTCGTCAATGAGCAGGACACGTCTGGCCATAATGTCGATGACGGCGCCCGAACGAAGCGCAAGTGCCGTTCCGCGTGCCGGCTATCCGCGCAAGGGGCTGGTGCGTCTAAGGATACGCCGACTGGTCGCCGCGAATCTGGTTCGGCAATGGTAACGATTCGTTACCGATTGTGATAGCGAGCACCGCAAAGTGGACCGGGGCTTGAGCCTGGCTGTTGGCTAGCAAACGGTTTGCAGACCAGAGACTCTGGCCGCGCCCCTGCAGCACCCATAGCTCAGCCCTGACCCCGCCTGGGAGCGCGGCTCGTGTCTGACCCCTCTACTGCAACATCGTCGCTGATAACGACCTCGACGAGGCCATGTCCCTGAGCAGTACAAGTGGTTCGTCCGTTTCTGAAGGCCCGCTGAACAGGGCCACGAGGCAGCGTACCGGCGTCCCACCCGCGCCGGCCTAATCGCTACATGTCAGGTGGCATATGTTCCAGCAGATACCGCGTCAGGTACCCATACACGTGCCGCGTGGTGCCGCGGCCCTCGTAAATTCCGTGCGATCGGTTGGGATACGGCATCACCGTGAAGTACTTGCCATGCTCCACCAACCTGTTGATGAGTGCCTCGACACCCTGGTAGTGAACGTTGTCGTCCCCCGTCCCATGCATTAGCAACAGGTTGCCTTCGAGGTTCTGCGCGAAGTTGATGGCAGAGCACCGCTCGTATGCCTCCGGGCTCTCCTGCGGCAGCCCCATGTAGCGCTCCTGGTAGATCGTATCGTAGTACCTGAGATCCGGCACTGACGCGACCGCCATCCCGGTGTGGTACACATCCGGATACCGGAACATCGCATGGAGGGTGCTCACCCCCCCACCGCTCCAGCCCCAGATCGCGATGCGCTCCGCGTCGACATACGGGCGTTGCGTGGTGACCGCTCGCACCGCATTCGCCTGATCGTGTGAAAGGATGATGCCGTCCTGTTGATACGCGATCTTTCGCCACTCGCGGCCTCGAGGTGCCGGGGTGCCCCGGTTGTCCACGCTCATCACGATGTAACCCTGTTCCGTCAAATACTGGTACCACAGCATCTGGCGGCCGGCCCAACTGTCGGTGACAGTCGTGCCGAACGGCCCGCCATAGACGTAGAGCAGTGCAGGATACCTCTCGGTGGGGTCGAAGTCGTTCGGCGTCATCATCCACATGTCAAGCATAATGCCGTCGCCGATGTCGACGCGGAAAAACTCGGTGGGCCGTTGTTTGATGGCGGCGATCTTGTCGTGTAACTCGGCGTTGTCGGCCATCGCCTGCACAACCCGGTGGCTCGGTAGCTCCACCATGGAGTACACCGGCGGCGTGTCGGCCGTCGAGAACGTATGCAATGCCCATCTTGCGCTGGGCGAGACGTCGTATCCGTGCGTTCCTGGTTGTCCGGCCGGGGAGATGCGCTCGCTGCGCATGGAACCATCGAGGGGTGAGCGGTAGAGATAGCGACGGATTGCGTCGTCGGGCGATGCGATGTAGTACACCCAGCCACCCGCGTCGTCCAACACCAACAGACTGATCATGTCCGCGCCGGGTGGTGTGAGAGGCCGCATGTTGCCGCCGTTCCGATCCATCACGTAGAGTCGCCGCCAGCCGTCCTGTTCGCTCACCCAGGTGAACCTCTCCCCACCGTTCAGCCAGAAGAGATCGTCCACCGCGTCCACCCAGGTCTCGTCTCGCTCAGTATGGACCGTGCGAACGGCTCCCGTATTGGCATCGCCCAGAACAACCTGGAGCGTATTCTGCAAGCGATTGAGATACTGCATCACGATCTCGTCCGAACTGGCCGCCCACTCCATCCGCGCGATGTAGTTATTGCGCGGATCACCTTCGAGTTGCATCCAGGTCGTTTCGCCGCCGTCAGCGGGTACCACACCCATTCGGCCGGCCGAGTTCGTTGTGCCTGCCTTGGGGTACTGCACCGGGATGGTGAAGGAGTAGAGGGAATCGGTGTTGTTCATCATGAGAAACACGCCAATGCCGCTCGCATCGAGTTGCCAGTAGGCGATCTGGGTTCCGTCCGGGTTCCAACGCCATCCGTCAGCTCCGGGCCGGGATCCCAGGAAGAATTCCTCCTCGTACACCCAGTCGAAGCGGCCGTTGAGAATGGTCT
Source organism: Gemmatimonadota bacterium (assembly GCA_039589615.1). Taxonomy (GTDB): domain Bacteria; phylum Gemmatimonadota; class Gemmatimonadetes; order Gemmatimonadales; family GWC2-71-9; genus B3T1B10. The sequence continues at coordinate 16,248 of JBDHHA010000012.1, read as the reverse complement.
CGGATCCGTCAAACGTCAGCTGCGTGATTCTGCCTGTGGCCACGTCCTCCACGTACAGGTTGTTGTCGCTCACGTAGCCAACCCGCGATCCGTCTGGCGAGAACTTGGCGTACATCATGGACGACTCGGTCATCCCTTGCCCCAACTGGCGGAGCTGCCGGCTCTCGAGATCCAGCACCCAGTAGTCGCCCCGTGTATTGAACCGCCACACCCGCCGCGAGTTCGTGAAGATCAACATCCGGTTCCCGTCGCCGGACCAGCTGTAACCCTCGACTTGCAGCGGTTGCTCGCTGTCCTCAGGGACGAACAGGGAGGACGACACTACGATCTGCTGCGCTCCGGTGGCCGGGTCGTGCCGCACGATGTCGACGCCGCCCGCCAGGGCACCCGAGGGTTCGAGCGTGGTGTATCCGCCCTGTTCCAGCCAGCGGAATTGCCCCGGACGTTCGCCGCCGAACTCGGGAGAAGCGAAGATCCGGTCCAACGACAGGGAGTCGGTCTGCTGAGCCGGCAGAGCTGACGCTGCAGCCAACAGAAGCGAGATTAGGTAGGCCGCAGTCACCAGCGGCATTCTCAAACGGTACGGACGGGATCGCATGTCGACACCTCGTGCTGTTGTTCGGTTTCGTCTAATCATTCGAGCCCCCTCCGGCTCCGATCACCCGCATCAGGACGGCATCGGAGGCTCGCGTGTTCGGGGTGATCTCGAGTCCGGGAATGAGCAGGTCGTGATCCACAAGCAGGACGACTCGTCCAGCTCGGGAAGCATCACCCTCGTTCCCCTCGCCGAACTCGATGTTGACGCCCGTGGGAGTGGGCGTTCCGCACGAAGGAAAGAACGGCGATTCCGCCGGAGGGGTGGACTACAAGCCGGGCATATGCTCATTTGGCATCGCCTTCGACGCTGTGCCCTCAGCAGTCAGCAGGGTGGGTGCTCCCGCCAACTTATAGAGGGGGTGTTCGCTTCGCCAGCGCTGAAGCCGTGGCAGGAGGCAGGAGGGGTGGGAGTGGCGGATTCAGTCGCTGTCCCATCACGAGCACGGGCACTGATGTCGATGGCGGGTCGTTCGTCCCAAGCTGACCGTACTCGTTGCGGCCCCAACAGTACAAGAGCCACTCACTGAGGTCAGCATTGGTAACCCCACAAGTGCCCGTCGGCGGGGCATCCGAGCACGCCGCAATTCCAATCAGTGTGAAGAGCCACAGTGGAATTGCCGCACGCAAGCCTTTTGTGGGTTGGCCGCGGGGGATCACGAGCATCCTGGCAGCCTGAACGCCCCGATCCGCGTCGAATAGGATGTGGCGCCTGCCTTGAGGTAGTCGCCGACATACCAGATCGTGCAGTCATCGGTGGGGTCCACGGCGGTCTGCGTGTAGTCCTCCCACCGTAGCGTATTCTCCTGGGATGCTTCGCCGTCCACGAGAACCGTCTCTTCCAACGTCAGCACACCGAGGGGATCGTCGGCCAAGCGGGCCGCGAACCGTTGGCCCGCAAAGTGGGGAGTTCCGCCGAAGGAGTACCCGATGCCGATGTTGCCGTCGCGGTCGATGGCGGGGCTGGCCATCCAGCGATAGAAACCCTCGGGAGCGTATGTGCCGTGTTGCCGCAGGCGCACGGCGCGGTCCCGGCCCACCGTGAACTCATACCAACGTACGCCGCCGCCCCCCGCCTCGGTGGCCACCGAGTGCACCGCCACGAGGGACTCCCGGTCGTTCAGCCGCCGGTACACCAGGCGGGCCATGATCTTATCGCCTTGTGAATCCAGCCGCTGGTCGGTGTCCGGCTGGGGCACGCAGTTGGTGAGCTGTCCGTCGCAGAGGTAGTGATACGGGGCGACGCTGATCTTCTCGGGGCCGGAGAGCGTCGTGCGTTCGGGATTCTCCCAGTCCACCGCAAACTGCCACGCGAAAATACCGTTGTCCGCGAAGTCATCTTCGAGCTGGGTGCCGCCGGTGGCCATCACGATGTTGGGCGCGCCGGCGGGAGGCAGCGTCGTGCCGTCCAGGTCGGCGTTGTTCAGGAAGTTCACGCCGTCGACCACGAAGCACTGCTCCGTGGCGGGCGCTCCGGCCAGCATCTTGGCGCGCTCCACCACGCAGGTGTGCTTCTGCACCACATCGTCACCGGTGCTGGTGGGGTTGTAGTATCCGTCGGGCCAGACGGCGGGGCGGGGGTAGTCGGGGAAGAGCGGCCGGAGAAACTCGTACCGGTAATAGGAGCCCGTGGGGTCCGCACTCGTGCTCACCGCGTAGCACATGGCGTAGGGTCCTTCTTCCGGTGGGGGCCGGGGCGGGCGTGGTCCGGTCCTCACTGGCTCGACGGAATCCGATGGTGCGGGCGGCGGTACGAACAACTGAGCCGCAGGCCCCGGTTGATCGGGCACGCCGGGAGGACTGATGTAGGCGGCGTCCGACGCCTCCCAAATGTCGGGCTGGTCGGGGCGCGCCGGCATGCGCCGGAAGATGGGCATGACGATCAGCCAGCGGTTCGCCAACTGATCGTAGCGGACCACCGCGTCGCCGTTGTTGCGCGCCTCGCACGTGCCGCCGAATCCCCTGAACACCGTATTGGTCGGCACGGCGCCGTACAGCACGTCCCCCGTCTTGCTGAAGATGGCCAAGCGGGAGTTCACCGTCTGGACGACGTGGTTGGGTCCCACCGCCAGGCTGTTGTCCGACGGGTTGCGGCCGGCGGCCGGGCCGTGGGGACCGCGGAACCCGAACCCGAGGCCGTCAAAGCTCTCCACCAGGTTCGCTGGGGGTCGGGTGCCTTGCGTCGTCTGTTCCACCTCCGCCGCCGTGGTGGCAACGGGCATCTGCGTCTCGTCCGCGGCACAACCAATGGCGATGAGGGACAGGACCAGGGCTCGTGGCGTCGTGGAGTTCACGTGGTACACCTCAGCGCAAAAGGCGACGGCACCTACCGCGGACCCGGCGGCAGGTTGGTGAGCAGATACCGAACCATGAGCATGCGCAGGTGGACGGACGTGCCCTCCCCCTCGCGAAGACCGTGGTTGCGGTTGGGGTAGGCCATGTAGTCGAACGACTTGCCCAACTCGATGAGACGGTCCACCAACCCCTCCGTGATCTCGAGGTGGGTGTTGGTCTCCCCCGTGCCGTGGACGATCAGGAGTTTTCCTTTCAGGCCTTCGGCGTAGTTGATGGGAGCGGACAGGCGGTATCCCTCGGGGTGTTCCTCCCGGGTCCCCATGTAGATCTCCTGGAACCACGCATTGTAGAGATGGGGCTGCGGCTTGGGCGCCACGGCAATCCCCAGGTGGTAGACATCCGGCTTCCGGAACATGGCGTTGAGTGTGTTCGAGCCGCCGCCACTCCAACCCCAGATGCCGACCCGGGTCAAGTCGACGTACGACCGGGTGCGGCCCAATTCCTGGAGACCCGCCGCCTGCTCTTCGGTGGAGAGCGGTCCGAGGCTGGGGAAGATCGCCCGCCGCCATGCAGCCCCCTTGGGCGCCGGCGTACCGCGCGTGTCCATGCACACCACGATATACCCGAGGTCGGCGACGACGCGATGGAAGTGGGAGTGGCCCTGTCCCCACCGGTCCAGCACGTCCTGTGCGTGGGGCTCCGTGTACTGATACACGAAGACGGGATATTTCCGGGACGGGTCGAAATCCCGGGGTTTGATCATCCACGCGTCCAGCACCACGCCGTCGCCGATGTCGAGCTGGAGAAACTCGGTGGGCCCGGAGATGAACGACTCCGCTCTCCGACGTACCTCATCGTTGTCCTCGAGCACCCGCACGACCCGGTGCTCGGGCAGCCGTACCAGCTCGGTGATTGGAGGACTGTCGAACGTCTGGTAGGTGTGGAACGCCCATTGAGCGTCGGGCGAGTAATCGTAATTGTGCGTGCCGGGCTGGTCGGCGGGCGTGACCCGTTCGGGTTCCCCGGTGCCGTCCAAACGCGAGCGATAGAGATACCGCTGGGTCGCGTTGTCGGGGGACGCGAGGTAGTAGAACCAGCGTTCCGCTTCGTCCACCATGCCTCGTTGGATGATGTCGAACGCACCGGGGGTCAGGAGGGTCTGCTCCCGGCCGTCGCGGGAGACAGCGTAGGCGTGACGCCAGCCGTCCTTTTCGCTCACCAGCACCCATGCTCGCCCGCCGCGGATCCACTCCAGTCCCTGATTCAGCCGGTAGCTGGCGACGACCCACGCGGGGTCGGACTCGTCGTAGATGCGGGTGACCGCCCCGGAGCCGGCGTCGGCGATGAAGAACTCACGCACATCCCGTCCGCGACTCAACCACTCCACCAACACTTGGTCTGAATTCGCGGCCCAGCCGACCTGCCCGAGGTAGAATCCCTCCTCCGGGGTGGGAATCGAGAGCCACACCGGCTCGCTGCCTTGGGCAGCGACGACGCCGACCCGGAGCGACGCGATGGTTTCGCCCACCCTGGCAAAGCGGACCTCTCTCACCGTGGGATACGATGGATCGCCCGGGACGAGCATCGGCCGCAACCGGACGTCGGACTGGTCCGTCCGCACGTAAGCAACCCGACGTCCATCCGGACTCCACGCCGCGTTGCCGTGCCGGACCGATCCAACCACACCGTCCGTCGTGAGGGGAGTCGCCCGGTCACGGCGCAGATCGTAGACGTGCAGGTTTCCCTGATCGCCGTACAGGAAGCGCTCCCCATCTGGAGAAATGCTGTTGTTCAAGGCACCACGATCGACGCCCGCGACGACCCGTCGAAGCGCCCCGGAGCTCCGCTCCAGGATCCAGTGGTCGAAGACGCGACGGTCCGCCTCGCGCCTGCTCGCCTGCAAGAGCACTCGGCCCCCGTCGGGTGTCAGCGAGTAGCTCTCGATGCCTAAGGGGTCGGTGGCACCCGGCGGCACGAGCTGCGACAGCGAAACCATCACGGTGCGTGCGCCACTGGCGGCATCATAGCGCACGAGTTCCCGTGCGCTCGCCCCACGCGTGGGTTCCAACGCCGTGTAGCCCGAGCCGTCCCGAAGCCAGGTGGCCCGGAAGGTGCGGGGGTTGAGCTCCCCTTGCTCGTAGATGGCCCGGAGCCGGGCTTCGGCTTCAGCCGGGACCTGCGCGGACACGTCGATGACGGGAACCGCGAGAACGGCCGCAACAGCAGCCACTGCGAGAGACGATACGATTGCCCTAGTCGACATGGTCCACGCTCCGGCCAAGTGAATGACAAACGCGTCTGCTATCGGGACACCTCCACCACGAGCGTCGCGGTGACGGATGGGTCGCTCTCGGACGTGGCCCGCAGCGTCACCGTCCCCGACGGGGACCCGTCCCTATCCCGGGACACGTAGACCGTCACCGGCTGTGACGCGCCGAACTCCACCGCGGCGAGGGCGTTGAGCAGTTGCGCGGACCAGCCGTCTCCCTCCACCGTCACCGCAAGCCGATAGATGTCGGACGCGAGGAACGCTGTGACGTCCTGGGGATGCAGCGCGGGATCTGTGGGCGCCGCCGTGCCGGTGTTGCGCAGGGCGAATTCCAGGGGAGTGTGGGCCCGCTCCACGCGTTCCGCGGACGGTCCGGCGAGGGCCACGTTCCGGTCGTGGGGACCCGACCCGTCCAGGGACCGGACGCCCAGGGTGTAGGAGCGAATGCCGTCGGCATTGCTGTGGAGGTCGATCACGTAAAAGTGCAGCCGGTTGTACGGGTCCTGCCACTCGTACTCGCTGCCCGAGTCGAGCCCCGCGTGGAACAGCGCGTCGTTGAGCTGGCGGTAGTCGGCGACCGTCCGCATCACCGCCTCGCCGTTGGGCCGGACGAAGTCCACCATGTTGATGTCTTCGGGGTTGGCGTCGATGGCCCAGATGTAACTGTTGAAGGCGTTGGGGCCGCCGTTTCTCCCGCGGAGCGTGCCTTTGTTCTTGGCGATCAGCACACCGTTGTCGGGGGTGTAGGAGTCGTACCCGATCCGTTGCACCACCTCCATCGTGTACGAGTTGTAGTTGGGCGTCCCTGCGGACAGGGGGTTGGTGGCGGGATCGTCGGGCGGCGTCCGATCTTGGGGCTCGGGGCCGTCGAGGCGGATCATGATGCCGGCGAATTCTCCGGGGAGGGGATCCACCGCCCGGGCCGTCACCGTGGCGATCGCCGGCCCGGATTGGGCCAGGCCGTCTCGATTCAGCATCACGAGTTGGGACTCGGTAATGAACTCGGTTTCCAGGCGGTTCCGCACCATGAGGCCCGCGGGCATGGCGGCTCCCTGGGCCGGCGGCACCACCCAGCGCCTGTGGGGTCCCCCCGGTCCGTTGAACGAACCCCGATCCATCATGTCCCAGGGCCCCACCGCCACGCGGCGGTAGGGCTCCACGTACGGGTTGTTGTTGAGATCGGGGAGACGGAAGGCGAAGTGTCCCAGCTCGTGGGTGATGGTGCCGGAGTTCTCGCCCTGGCGCATCGACGAGAGGCCCCACTGCTGCGAGCCCGCCAGCCAGCTCGTCCACTCCACGTAGCGTGTGGGAATCCAGCGGGGCATGTCGGGATTGGGGTTGCCCCACTCCGGCGGGATGTCGTCCCGCGAGGTGAACTTCATCTCGCCGAACTCCTGCCACACTCCGGTTTCGTCGTACGTGGCGTAGACGCGGAGGACGGCGTCGTAGTTGTCTCGGATATCCTCGCCCACATCGGCGGCCCAGATGGAGTCGGCATCCGGTTCCATGCGGTGGCTCGCCCGGCTACCGTCGGGGGTGTGGTCGTTCTGGCCGAACTCGTTGAGTCCATAGGCCCACAGCGGTCTCGGCATGCGGTACGGTCCAAAGACGTCGACCTCGGTGATGCCGAACTTCCCGCGGGATTGCTCCATCCAGTATCCGTTGATGGTGTGGCCCCGATTGATCTCGTTGGGCGTCACGAAGAAGTCGGCGTAGAACTGCGATACGTCTTCCCGGGCCACGGGATCGATTTGGGGATTGCCGAATGGATCCGATTCCTTGGGCAGTGTGATGACGAAGGGCTGATCCGGGAAGTCGATGGCAAAGACCGCGAGGCGAAACCCCCGTTCCGGCTCGAGGGAGGGGTCCGCCCAGTTGTTGCCGGGGATGGGACGGTAGTCATCCCAGGTCATGAGGTCCTGGTCCTGCACCAACTGGGGGTCGATGGGCGCCAGGGCATCGTCTCCCACCTCGCACGCCGTGAAGGTCACGACGATCATCGCCAACCAGATTCGCGTCTTCACTCCGCTTCTCCCTGAATGATCCCCTCGTACACCGCCACGGCCTGATCCAGGGCGGCGCGGAAACGACTTCGGTCTTCCTCCGTCCGCCATGGCGCATTCTGGACGCGGCGCCATATGGCCTCAACCGCCTCCGCCAAGAAGCGCGCGTCCGCAGCGGAGCGGAATATGCGGCCGTCTCGCACGACGTACACGGGGCTGGTGTGGGCGAAGGCGTAGCTGTCGGTAACGTACCGAGACGACGGGCCAAGCACTCGCGCGGCGATCCACCCCCCCTGGGGCACCGCGACGTCTGCCTCGAGGGTGACGCGGAAGGGGTCGGCGGCCTCCACGGTGTGGGCCACCGCGCCGTTGACGACGATCTCCAGCCGGTCCATGGGCGCGATGGAGACGGCCTCCGCCCGCACGCGCATCGCCTCCGGACCGCCGGCCTCGAGGGCGATTTCGTCTCCGGGTTCCCGCCCGGCCACGTTGAGGAAGAGGAGCGGCCCCGTCGACGCAAACGTGCGCTGTCGCCTCACGCCTTCCATCCAGCTCGCCACGCTGAGAGGACCGTCGACGTGGACGTAGGTGCGGTCTGCGCCGGGGGGAGGATCCCGCCAGACATCGGAGAAATTGTCGGTGCCGCCCGTCGCCGCGATCCGAAAGCCGGAATTCAGGAGGCGATAGTACATCTCGGTGGAGTTCAATTCGTCGGAGTACACGGCGGCGACGTCGTAGTAATCGCCCCGGCCGAGGGCGACGTCCACGGGAATGAGCGTGGCCGCGGCGCCTGCCGGCGTGGACACATCCCGCAGGTAGGGGTGCGTGAAACCCGCCAGGCCGTTTTGCGCGTGGGCCGCGTCGACGTACGCCATGTCGAGGGCGGGTTGCGCGTACGCCGTGTTGCCGGCGCCGCCGGTGAGCGGCAGGATGAATTCCTCGATGCCGATCATGGATACGTGGCCCAGGGATCCCCGAAACTCTTCCCCGTATTGCAGCATGTGTTCGGCGGTGGAAAGCGGGTGGGGCTGTCCCGTTAGATCGCCCCAGCGGCCCATCAGCCGCGTGCCGTCCATGTGGATCAACGCGTGAGAGACATGCAGATCCTCGGCCACCAGTTGCTGGAAGAACTGGGCGTGCGAAAGACCGAACCGTCCCTGGTGCAGGTCGTGAAGGTGGGTGTCGCCCGAGTACCATCCGAGGGCGGGGAGATCGATCAAGCGTTCGAGCTGAATCTCCGCGGTCACTGTGCCGCCAAGGGGCACGTCCACGATCCGGGTGCCGGGGCGGTATTCCCAGCCGCGCACAGCCTCAATCCTCATGGAGCCCGCCGGCACATTCACCTCGGACTCACCCGTCGTGTGGAAGTAGTGGGTTTCGGTGGCGGAGATGACGCGGTGAAAACCGCCGTCGGGCGCGTACGCTCGGCCATCGCTGGCCGTGAGCTGGATCCGCCCGGGCATCGAGGCGCCATCGGGGCCGAGGATGCGCACGCCGAGACGGCCCATGGGCTCGCGTGACCGGCGGCTGTCAATGGAAACCTCCTGCCAGGACGCAAAAGGTCCGCCGCCCGCCTCCACCGTGTACAGCGTCGTTGGGCCGGTGCGATTGGAGACGAACGCGAAGCGCGAACCGTCGGGACTCGGGGAGGGGATGGGGTTGCCGCCGGACGCCGGGAGAATCCTGACATCGTTCGAACCCATCTCGTCGGAGACGTAGAGGAAGGCCGCACCGTCCGGCGTCCACGCCGGTTGCACGCGGTACTCGGTTTCCTCGTAGTGGACGAGTCGCTCGTCGCCATCCGGAAGGTCCTTCACCCAGATCCCGCCGCTGCCGAGACGGCCCCGCACGGATGCGACATACGCCAGTTGCCGTCCATCCGGGGAGACGGCCGGCTGGATTCCGCCAACGATCAATGTGTCCGTGCCTGCCGCGAGGTTGTGGCGGTAGATGCCGAAGCCGCGACCCCGGGCGCTCACGAAGAAGAGGCTTGCGCCGTCCCGGCTCCATTCCGGTTCCACGTCGACGGCCTCATGAGTCGTGATGGGTCGGACCGCTCCGCCCTCGGCGTTCACGATGCCAATGTCGAGGTTGCCCTCCACGTCCATGGACAGGGCGATACTGCGGCCGTCGGGGCTCCAGGCGGGCTCGAAGTGGTACGCCGGTCCCTGGGTGAGTGCTACGGCCTCTCCTCCTTCGGCAGGCACCTTCCAGATGTCGCCGCGCATGGAGAACGCGATCCACCGCCCGTCGGGGCTCCAGGCCGGGTCCATGGGGCCCGTGGAGACAGCGGGCAGCATGTGGCGCTCGACACGGTCGGAATGGCCGTACCGGTTGGGGCCCGCGGTGAGCACCGCGGCGGAGGTCGCCAATAGTATCACGGTGATTCGCAGAGGGGCTTTGTGCACGTCTACCGCCTCTCCACTTCGATGTAGAACAGGTCGGTGGCGGGCAGCCAATCCTCCGAACTGATGCCGTCCATCGGTTCGGATTGCCACGCGGTGGTGGGGTGCAGGGTGTGGAGGGCCCCGCCGGCACGAACCTGCACCGGCATGTCGAAGTCGGCCACGTCCGCCTGCCAACGGAATCGCACCGCGTCGTCCTCGAACTCGAGCTGCAGGACGGGAAGCGCCGCATGATAGAGATACTGCTCGAACACCGGGCGCAGGTCGCGGTCGAGTTCCGCGTTGAAGAAGTTGATGACGTCCGTCGTCCAGATGTTCCGGAGTGTGAAGTGCGCCGTGTAATCCCGCATGAGGGCCCACCACGTCTCGTCATTGTTCACGACGTGGCGGAGCGTGTTCAGGAAGAGGGCTCCCTTGAAGTACTGATCTCCGGTCGGCCAGTAGTGGACGCCCGAGGGGCCGATGATGGGCTGGGTGTTGCGCACCTTGCTCTTGTAGCCGTTGACGTAGCGGTCCGCATCCTCCCGGCCGAACATGCACTCCACGTACACGACTTCCGCGTAGGTGCCCCAGCCTTCCTGAATCCACGCGTCGGAGACGTCACGGGCCGTCACACTGTTGCCGAACCACTCGTGGGCGCTCTCGTGGACGATGATGAAGTCGAACTTGGTGCTCACGCCGACGCCGGTCCAATCGCGGCCCAGATAGCCGTTCCGGAACCCGTTCCCGTAGGTGACGGCACTCTGGTGCTCCATCCCCGAATACGGGACCTCGATGAGCTTGTACCCGTCCTCCGGAAACGGATAGTCGCCGAAGAACCGCTCGAAGCACTGCAGCGTCGATTTGGCCTGGGTGAACTGCCGCTTGGCGTCCTCGAGATGGTAGGGCAGCACGTAGTAATCGAGCGCCATGTCGCCCAGGGTGTCCGCGAAGTGCGTGTAATCGGCGATGTTGACGGACACGGAGTAGTTGTTGATGGGATAGTGGACCTTGTAGTCGTACCGGGTGGTACCGTCTCCGAGATCCTCCGCGCCGAGGAATTGGCCGTTGGACACGTCGGTGAGTTCGGACGGCACGGTGACGCTGATGGTCATGCTGTCCACCTCATCCGGCTGCTGGTCCTTGTTGGGCCACCATACGCTGGAGCCGATATTCTGGCAGGCGGTGGCGACCCACGGGTTTCCCAGGGAATCCTCCCTGAAGGACATGCAGCCGAAGCGCCCCGACTCCACCGGGTGACCGGAATAGTGGAAGTCGATGCTGTAGGCCTCACCCTGCGCCAGGGTTGCCGGGAAGTCCACGAACACCGCGTTGAAGTCCCGCGTATAGGAGAGCTCCTCACCCCGGAAGAGGATGCTGTCGACGTTCATGTTGTCGAACAGATCGATCTGGATGCGGTCGCCGTCTTCGAGCATGGCAAAGTGGATGGCGTTCGTGCCGCCCACCCATCCACGTTCCGGGTCCACCTTGATGTCGAGACCGTAGGACAACAGATCGTTGTTTGCGCGGAACGGACCGTAGGTGCCCCGCAGGGAATCCCGTCGGCTGAATGTCAGGCCTCCTTCCACCGGGTTCACCAGCGTCCCGTCGTACTGCAACAGGACGTCGGTCGAGGCGTCAACCAGGTCGAGTTCCCGGGGCTGATAATTCTTCGCGTGGACCGTGATGCCTTCCCGCCCATAGTTCCCCGGCAACGTCACGTTTCCGCGGAGGTCCGATCGATGAACGGACCGTTCGCCGGGCGAGAACACCAGGGCCCCTTCAACGGGGACGCCGGTTCGGGAATCCAAGAGCGTGAGGGTCACCTCCGGCCGGCTACAGCCGGAGATCGTCACCAGACTCAGGAAGATTGCGATGACCTTCTCGTTTCTCATCATTGCAGTGTCACCACCAAGATTGTCTGTGGCTCGCCGAGAGGCGTGACCGAATCATCCGCCAATCTGCCCAGCGTGGCCGTGTAGCGCCCGGCCGTTACCAGCGCCCCCTGCCGGGGCCGGCGGCGTTGGTTCGGACCGGCCTCCTCAGGGGGTGGTGGCGGATCGTGGCGCAGATCCCACGCAATGCGCTGCATCCCCGTGTCCTTCGGCAACTCGATCTGCCGGACGCTCTCGCCGGACTCATCGTGGATGGTCACGACTAGCGTCGCGTCCTCCGGCATCGTCTCCCGAAGGTGATAGGTCAGCACCGCACCGAACGGCGGGTTCGGCGTGGTCTCGTTGCCCCACGCCGCACGCACGTAGCCACGCTCGTCGAACAGGTATGCGGGTCGTGCCGGAAAGAGCCACGCGTCCGCTGCGAGCGTCTGGTCGCTGACCGTCCGCAGCGGCGTGTAGTCGTCGAGGATATACGCCCCGCGGCCGAACGTGCCCACCACCAAGTCGTTTTCCCGCCGCTGGATGTGGAGATCCCGGGCCTGGCTCACGGGGATGCCGCCGTCGAGTTGCGTCCATCGGCCGCCGCCGTCCGCCGAGAAGTACACCCCGAACTCCAGCCCCGCAAACAGCAGGTCGGGGTTGACGTGGTCCTGCACGATGGACCACGCACCGGAACGTTCGGGGAGGTTGCCGGTGATGTTGGTCCAGCTCCTGCCCCGGTCCTCGCTCTTCACCACGTACGGCTTGAAGTCGCCGCGCTGCCAGTTGTTGAAGGTGACGAATACGGTGTTGGCGTCCCGCCGCGAGGCGAACACGTCGGTCACGTAACTGTTCGCCGGGAGACCGGGGAATCGCTCGGCGTGCCCCCAGGTGGCACCGCCGTCCTCCGAAATCTGCATCAGCCCATCGTCCGTGCCGACGTAGAGCAGTCCCTCGAGGACCGGTGACTCGTCCAGTGCCGTGATCACGCTCAGGGCGGTGGTGAACAGGTTCCGCGCGACAGCGTCCTCCGGCCACACCCTCCCCATGATGGGGATCGTGTCCCGGTCGAGTTGTCTCGTGAGATCCGGACTCACCGCCGTCCACGTGTCACCGCGGTCGTCGCTGCGAAACAGCTTGTTGCCGGCGTAGTAGAGGCGACTCGTCGAGTGGGGACTCACGAGCAGCGGGCTGTCCCAGTGCCACCGGCCCCGGTCGGGTCGTCCGGCCGGTGGGCCGCCTTCGGGGTTGGGTTCCGGGCGCAGCGGTCGGATGTCGGTGCGCTGTCCGGTGTGGAGGTCCAAGCGTCCGAGATTCCCGTTCTGCGACTGGCTGTAGACGATGTTGCGAAGCTCGGGGTCGTAGTATCCCTGAAAGCCGTCCCCCCCGCCCACGGCGATCCAATCACTCGTCCGGATCCCCACCGAGTTCATCGTCCGGGAGGGTCCACAGTGCGTGCCGTTGTCCTGGGTGCCGCCGCACACGTTGTAGAACGGGCGGGCGTTGTCGGCGGATACACGGTAGAACTGGGACAGCGGCAGGTTGGTGAAATGCCGCCACGTGTCCCCGCCGTCCCGTGTCTCGTACAGCCCGCCGTCGTTGCCGATGATCATGTGCATGGGGTCGGATTCGTCGAACACGATCTCATGGTGGTCCACATGGATCGGATAGTCCATCGGCTCGAAGGTGCGGCCGCCGTCCACACTGCGATGGATGCGTACCTCGATCACCCAGATCGTCTCCGGCTGGTGGGGATCGACCCAGATCTCGCCGTAGTACTGTGGGTCGCCGCCGGCGTACTCGCTGGTGCGCGTCCACGTGGCGCCCGCGTCCTCCGTGCGGAAGAAGCCGCCGTGATCCCCCTGGGCCACCACGAGCGCGTACACCCGGCCGGGGTGCCGCGGATCGGCGGCGAGGGCGATGCGCCCCTTGTCCGCGGTGGGGAGTCCGTCTTCCAGCTTCTGCCAACTGGCCCCGGCGTCCGTCGACTTGAAGATCCCCGCTTCCTGGCCGCCGGCGATGAGCTGTCCCACGGCGCGGCGTCGCTGGTACGCGGCGGCGTAGATCACGTCGGGGTTCTCCGGATCGAACACCATGTCGGTGATGCCGGTGTCGTCGCTGACGTGGAGCACCCGGGTCCACGTGCGTCCCCCGTCCGTGGTCTTGTAGAGGCCGCGGTGGCCGCCGCTGGCCCACAGGGGCCCCTGGGCGGCGACGTACACGACGTCCGAGTCCCGCGGGTCGATGACTATTCTTTGGATGTGCTCCGAGTGCTCGAGTCCCACGCGCCGCCACGTTTCCCCGGCGTCGGTGGACTTGTAGACCCCGTCACCGTAGCTGGCGCTCCGGCTGTTGGAGTTCTCCCCCGTGCCGAGCCACACGATGTTCGAGTTGCGGGGGTCGACCACCACGGCGCCGTGGGAGTACGAGGGATAGTCGTCGAATATCGGCGTCCAGGTGTCGCCCCGATTCACGGTCTTCCAGAGACCGCCCGATCCCACGGCCACGTACCAGATGTTGGCGTTGTTGGGGTCGATCTCAACGTCGGCGACCCGGCCGGTGGTGAGGCTGGGCCCGATGCCGCGAAACGCCATTCCTTTAAAGGTGTCGGGGCTCTGGCCGTGCAATGGGGGGGCCACGATGAGGATCGCGGCTGCGACCTGTCCCAGTGTCCATTTCATGGATCTGTCACCTCGGTGAGTCCGGTGGTTCGGAGGGCGTACGGCAAGTTGCCCCCAACCTGGGGGATTGTCGAGACTGCTATGCCCGGGTGTCGTTCTTGATGGCGTTCAGCACCTTCTCCGGCGTGATGGGCAGATCGTAGATCCTCGCCCCGATGGCGTCGGTGACGGCGTTGGCGATGGCGCCCAGAACCGGCAGCGTCGCTCCCTCCCCCACCTCCTTGGCGCCGAAGGGCCCCTCCGGCTCGTAGCTGTCCACCAGGAAGGAATCGATAATCGGGGAATCGGCCGACGTTGCCATCAGGTAGTTGTGCAGGTCGGCGTTGACGACCCGGCCGGTGCCGTCGAACACCTCGTTCTCTAGGAGCGTCTCGCTCATCCCCATGACCACGGCGCCTTCGACTTGCCCCTCCACGGCCAACGGGTTGATGGCGGTGCCGCAATCGTGGGCGTCCCAGAAGTGGAGCACCTTGACCTTTCCGGTCTCGACGTCCACCTCGACCTCACACACCGCGGCGGAGAAGGAGTAAGCGGGGGACGTGCCGACCGCCGCTCCCTTGTAATCACCGCCGAGGCCTTCGGGGGGCGAGTAGTGACCCTTGCCCACCAGTGGGCCGCTTCCGGAGAAGAACGCGGTGGCCGCTTCCTCCCAGGGGATCGACGTACCGGGGTCCTCGCTGACGAAAATGACGTTGGCCTTGGCATCCAGCTTCTCGGCAGGAACTCCGACAAGTGTCGCCGCGGCAGCGAGCACCTGCCGCTTCACTTCCTCGCCGGCCATCTTGCAGGCGTTGCCACCCATGAGCGTGACGCGGCTCGAGTAGGCGCCGAATCCCAGCGGCGTGGTATCGCTGTCGGCGGAGACGACGTCGACACGGTCCAGGGTGATGCCCATGGCCTCCGCCGCCATCTGCGCCAACACCGTGTCGGATCCCTGGCCGATGTCCGCCTCTCCGGTGAAGAGGACGGCCTTGGAGCCGTCTTCCTCGACCTTGATGATCGCGTTGGAGTGGGGGAACTGGGACCGGTAGATGGGATACCCTGCGCCGGACACGAATCCGCCGCAGCCGATACCGATACCCCGCCCGAACGGCAGCTTGCCCCTCTTGTGACTCCAGCCGGACGCTTCGCGGACCTTGTCGAGACACGCCTTGAACTCGCAGGAGTGAATGTCGAGGTCGTTGCACGTGCGGGTCTCGGGCTCCATGGCGTTCTGGTGCCGAAGATCAATGGGATCCATCCCGATGTCGTCGGCAATCATGTCGAGGAGCGATTCGAAGGCGAATCGGGGATGGGGGCATCCATGGCCGCGCATGGCTCCGCACGGGGGGAGATTCGTATTGACGCGATAGCCGTCGTACTTGTAGTTGGGAATCTTGTACAGCGTGGGGATCATCGATCCGGCGTAGTACGCCGTCACGATGCCAAAGCTGGAATACGCACCGCCCTCCAACACGGCCCGCTGTTTGACGGCGGTGATCGTGCCGTCGCTCTTGACGCCGATCTTCAAATCCACGTGCTGTTTGTGACGGCCCCGTCCATAGAGATACATCTCGTCCCGGTCGAAACGCATCTTCACCGGACGTCCTGCTTCCTTTGCCAGGAGAATGGAGAGGATCTCCAGCGGATTCGTCGCCGCCTTGGCGCCAAACCCGCCGCCGGTGTGGTGCATGACGACTCGGATGTTGCCGAGCGGCATGTCGAGAATCCGGGAGAGTTGGTGGTGGACGTAATGGACCACCTGCGTCGACGTATAGAGGGTGACTTTGCCCCGGTGGTCCCACTCGGCAATGGCGCAGTGGGGCTCGATGGGATTCTGGTACACGCGATTCCCCACGAACGTCGCCTCTCGAACGTGGTCCGCCTCGGCGAAGCCCTTCTCGATGTCCCCGAAGTGATGGTCGACGCGGGTGTTGATGTTGTGCTCGTACTTGTAGTCGAAGAGCCTGGGGGCGCCTTCCCTCATGGCCTCGTGGGGATCGAACACCGCCGGCAGCTCCTCGTACTCCACCGCTATGAGGTCGAGCGCCTTGGCGCAGGTGGCTTCGTCCACCGCCGCCACGGCGGCCACCGGGTCCCCCACATGGCGCACCTTGTCCTTCGCCAACACGGTCTCGTCATAGCGGGCGGGTGAGGTTCCGTAGGTGA
>JBDHHA010000011.1:0-79755 GCA_039589615.1 Gemmatimonadota bacterium | reverse complement strand
AAGGGGTCGCTCCCCCCGACGCCTAGTACCCATCGTTTACGGCGTGGACTACCAGGGTATCTAATCCTGTTTGCTCCCCACGCTTTCGCACCTCAGCGTCAGCATCGGCCCAGCAAGCCGCCTTCGCCACCGGTGTTCTTCCCGATATCTACGCATTCCACCGCTACACCGGGAATTCCACTTGCCTCTACCGAGCTCTAGTTCTGCAGTATCACCTGCAGCCCCGGAGTTGAGCCCCGGGATTTCACAGATGACTTACAAAACCGCCTACGTGCCCTTTACGCCCAGTGAATCCGGACAACGCTCGCACCCTCCGTGTTACCGCGGCTGCTGGCACGGAGTTAGCCGGTGCTTCCTCTGGAGGTACCGTCAAGCTCGGTCAAGCCGAGCATTCGTCCCTCCTGACAGTGGTTTACAACCCGAAGGCCTTCATCCCACACACGGCGTCGCTGCGTCAGCCTTTCGGCCATTGCGCAATATTCCCCACTGCTGCCTCCCGTAGGAGTCTGGGCCGTATCTCAGTCCCAATGTGGCTGATCATCCTCTCAGACCAGCTACCCGTCGTAGCCTTGGTGGGCCGTTACCCCACCAACAAGCTGATAGGCCGCGAGCCCCTCCTCTGGTGCCCGAAGGCTTTCACATCACCACCATGCGACAGTGATGCAATACGCGGTATTACCCGGCCGTTAGGCCGGCTATCCCCCGCCAAAGGGTAGGTTGCTCACGTGTTACGCACCCGTTCGCCACTAACTTTGGAGAGCAAGCTCTCCTCCGTTCGTTCGACTTGCATGTGTTAAGCACGCCGCCAGCGTTCGTCCTGAGCCAGGATCAAACTCTCCGAAAAGTTTCAAAGAATTCAATTAGCTCAATCGAACAATAGCTATCCGATTCACTTTGTTATCGAAGTACTTCCCTCACGACAGGCCTTCGCACCTGCCGCTAATAATGGGCCGCACTCTTACCTAGTTCTCCGATCATCAATTTTCAAAGAGCGAGCACCGAAAAAAGTCCCGGTGCAGACAGGAAATCTTAGACGGTGTTACATCGGGAGTCAAGGGGCGGGAAAAGCTTGTGAGATGGGCACTTACGGCCCTCGGAAGGCGGCGCGTGATATTTCGTTCACCACAGCCTGGAGAGCCGTCAAATTCTTGTACGACAATAGCTTATCCGATAGAACAGGGCCGCGGGGCCATCGGACACCCCCAGGCGCCCCGAGCACCGACCGCCGGCGGGCTACCGTCCCTTGGCCATCCGCCAGGTGTCCGGGAGGAACAGGATGAGGAGGGTGTAGAATTCGAGCCGGCCCAAGAGCATCAAGACGCTCAATGTCGCCTGCGCGACGGTGCCCAGGTCCCCGTAGTGACTCGCCGGCCCCACGGCGCCCAGTCCGGGGCCGATGCTCGACATGGCGGCGATGGCCGCGCTGGCAGAGGTGACAAAGTCGTTCCCAAGGGCGGCGAGGATGATCGTCCCGATGCCGTGGGTCGCAACGTAGAGAGCAAACAGCCCCACGACCTTGAGCAGGGTGTCAGGTCGCACCGGGTTCCGGCCCAACCGCGTGACGATCACCGCCGTGGGATGCAGCACCCGGCGAAATTCCCCGAACGTGTGCTTCGCCAACACCACCACCCGCACCACCTTGAACCCACCCCCCGTCGAGCCGCCCATCGCCCCCATGAACATCAGGCCGAACAGGATGACCTGCGCCACCACCGGCCACGCCCCGAAATCGGCGTTGGTGAATCCGGTGGTGCTGATGATGGCGGCCACATTGAAGAACGCCGCCCGGAAATCCAAGCCCCACCCGTTGCCCCCATCGGCGGAAAACGCCAGGGCCGTGAAGCAGAGCAACGCGGCGACGAGTGCCACCCCCGCATAGACGCGCCACTCCACATCGCCGAACCATGCCCTGCCCCGCCCGGTGATCATGCGGTAGTGGAGGGCGAAGTTGGTCCCGGCGATCAGCATGAACAGCACGGTGACCCACTGGATGGCGGGGGAGAACGCGCCAACCGACTCCGTTCGGGTCGAAAAACCGCCGGTTGCCAGGGCGGACATGGCGTGGTTCACCGCCTCGAACGGGGCCATGCCCAGGACGAGATAGATAAGGAACAGCACCGCCGTGAGCAGGGCGTACACGCCCCACAGCAGCCGGGCCGTGGAGGCAATGCGCGGCGTAAGCCGGTCCGTGGAGATACCGGGTGCTTCGGCGTGGAACAACTGGGCACCGCCGACGCCGATGAATGGCAGGATCGCCACCCCCAGCACGATGATCCCCATGCCGCCCAGCCAGTGAGAGATACTGCGCCACAACAGAATGGAACGCGGCAGGTCTTCGATGACCGGGAAAATCGTTGCGCCCGTCGTGGTGAACCCGGAAACCGATTCGAAAAAGCCGCCGATCGGGTGGGGAGCGATGCCGGTGAGAATGAACGGCAGGCTGCCAACGGTGACGAGACTGAGCCAACCCGACCCGACCACCACCAGGCCGCCCCGCCGGTCGATGTTGATGTCCCCGGACGTCCTCAACCACAGCACGAGACCGATCACCGCCGTCACCAGCGCGGCCGCCAGCCACCCAACAAAGTTTCCCTCTTGTATGGAAAGAAGGACCGACGGCACCATGGTGAGGGACGTCCACAACAGCAATACGCCGATCACCCGCAAGACGCCCAGAATGTTCATTGCCCGCAGACTGGCTGTCCCGTCCATGGGTGTCAAGGGAAGAGTCCACACCACCCCTCGACAATCACACCGACTCGCTGTAGGTAAATGGGTCCGTCAAACGCTGACAGCCCGACGATGAGTCACAACATGACCGCAGCGTCATTTGCTCACCGAGCCGCCTGGCTACCCATGGTGTTCTCCGTCTCCGTGTTGGCGGTGGTATTCCTGTGGGTAGATCTCACGCCGAGGGTCGAGGCGGAGTTCTTCTTTTCGCGTGACGATCCCCAGTACGTCGCGTCCGCGGAGATCGCGGATCGTTTTCCCACCAGCCAACAGATCATCATCCGCGCCACGGCTCCGGACATCCGGTCGGAGGAATACCGCGAACGGGTGGAGCGCTTGGCCGACGCCTTGTCGGCCGTCGATGGCGTCGTGGGTATCAACAGTGTCGCCAACCGGGACGCGTTCGAGAGCCCGTTGTGGCAGCGCGTGCTCCTCTCCGCCGACGGGCGCGCCACCAACCTCCTCATCGAAGTGCAGCCGGACCCGACTGGCCCCGGCACGCTGATCGAGGACGTCGAGCGCGCCACCGCCGAGTATCAGGACAGCGAATTCGGCCTGGTCGTCTCCGGGGTCCCCTACGTCGTCGAACTCATTCGCCGGAACCTGTTCCGCGACCTCACCGTCTTCAGCGTGGTGGCGGCGGTCGTGTTCGCGACAATCATCGCGGTCGTCTATCGGTCGGGCGCCATCGTCACCGGTACCGTGACCGCGTGTCTGACGGCATCGTCGCTCACGTTGATCGTCACACAACTCGTGGGGGGGTCCATCGGGTTGCTGACCGCGAACATCGCCACCATCGTGTTTGTCCTCACCCTGTCGCACATCGTCTTCCTGACGTCGAACTGGCGGCGCTGTTGCGAAACCTCCGGGAACACGACCGGCGCCGTCCGCCAGGCGCTGGCTCTGACCGCACCGGCGTCGTTCTGGTGCATGCTCACCACGTTGTTCGGGTTCGTGAGCCTCTTCCTGGCGTCCGCCAAACCCCTTCGCCAGCTGGGAATGGCCGGGGCCATTGGCACGGCGGTGGCAATCGTCGTGGCGTACACGATGTTCCCGCCTTTCCTGCACCGGGTTCCGCCGCCCTCCGGCCATCACCGGCACCGGCCCAGATTTCACATTCCCCTGCGGCACGCCCACAGACGCCGCCACCTGTTCGCGTTCCTGCTGCTCGTCCTCGTCGCATCACTGGGAGTGCCCCGCGTCAACACCGATCCGGACCTGTTGTCGTACTTCGCCTCCGGTGATCCGCTGCGTGAAGGGTTGGAGGCGGTGGATCGGGACGCCGGGAGCAGTCCCCTCAATCTCGTCATCCGGGATGCCGCCGACGGGAGAGTCGATACCAACGACGCCGTGGAGCGCATGTGGAACCTCCACCTCGAACTCGAGGGAGACTCCTCCGTCGGAAGCGTGGTATCCCCGGCGTTGATCCTCGCCGAAGCACGCAGGGCCCCGTTCGTGGGCCGACTGCCGCCGGCTCAACTGCTGGATTTTCTGGCGGGCACCGCATTG
This sequence comes from Gemmatimonadota bacterium, assembly GCA_039589615.1. Taxonomy (GTDB): domain Bacteria; phylum Gemmatimonadota; class Gemmatimonadetes; order Gemmatimonadales; family GWC2-71-9; genus B3T1B10. Next base: position 75,516 of record JBDHHA010000011.1, on the reverse strand, counting down.
AGCGGCACGATGGCCGCGTACATTCGGCCCGACCGACAACAGGGGTTGTTCTTCCTGCGAATGCACGAGGCCAACAGATCCGAACAACGGAGCACGGTCATCGATCGCATCGAGGAGCGGGTTCGTGCGCACGGACTGGCGCCGGTTCTCGTGGGCGGACTGTACGAGCAACAGGGGCAGCTCGGCGCGCTGATTGCCTCCAGTTTGCGCTTGGGCCTTGCCGGCCTCGTGATCCTGTTCCTGGGCATCGCGTTCTTCGTGTCCAGGGATCTCCGGGTGACCGCTGCCATGGTGTTCAGCCTCGCTGGAATTCCCCTCCTCGTCCTTGGCAGCTTCGGGCACCTCGGACGGGCCATCGACATCATTTCGTCTCCCGCCGCCAACGTCGCGTTGGCCATGGGGGTCGACTCCATGATTCACCTCATGGTCCGCGCGCGGCGGTTTCGTTCGAGTGGACAGACCCAGTGGGAGTCTTGGACATCCGCCCAGCGTGAACTGTGGCAGCCCATCGTTGGCGCGGCGTTCATCGTCTCGGCTGGTTTCGGAATTCTCGGTTTGTCCACCTTCCCGCCGACACAGAAGTTTGGCCTCGCGGTGATTCTCGGAACGGTGGTGGCGGCGGGTACCGCTTTGCTGGTGTTGCCCTACGGTGCCGCGGCAGGGTCGGCGGAAGGGGATCTGGCGTGACGGCCCGAAGTTCTGTAACTTGGTGTCGGCCACCGCCTTAGCTGCCCGGAGGGGAGTTGGGCTTCCCCACAGTTGATCCGCGCTGCTGTCCTAGGGGTGGTCACGTTCGCGCCCGTGACAAGAACCTTTTGAGAGGAGGTGATCAATTGTCTGATTGTCCATGTACCAGCTGCAACCTGGAAAGGGCAAGCGATCGCCGCACCGGTAACTAACCGGACCGAATCGCGAAGAAGCTGTCCGCGCCATTAGGGTATCGTTGTAGCGTCGTACCAGGTTGCGGAGGGTCTGAGACGCCGCCAGGCGTTCGGTACTGGCGGCGTTTCCTCTTTAGGTAGGCCGGAGCAGCAACTCCACGTCACGCATCCCGTCCATCAGCCGATCGATATTGTCCCCCACCTCGGCGGCCGCCACCAGATCCGTCGTGAAGCTCTGGACGTTTCCCGTTCCGGTGGTGAGACGGAGCAATCCCAACCGCAGGGTCTCCAGCGACGCCACGGCCTCCGCGAGATGCTCCTCGGTGCTCGTCCGCGCCTCCTGCAAGTCGGCCGGGACATCGCTCCCGGCGGCCCGCGCCGCGGCGTGGGCATCGTTCAACTTCTCGAGGGTTTGGCGGAGTCGCTGGGCATCGGATTCCAGTTGTCTTGCCACCGACGGGACGTCGCCGAGATCGGCCCGAACCGCCTTGGGCAGTTGCTCGAACAGGGCATCCACGGCGAAACCGATTTGCAGCTCCGTGGGACGATGCGTGGGTCGCATGGGCAGCGCTTTCTTCTTCAGCCCGATGCCCGCCACCTTGAAGAGCCACTTGGCGAATCTGCCCTTCCAAAACGCGAAACGGCGCTCCGCCCTGGCGTCGACGCGCCGCGACCGGAGTGTGGTAGCGGTGGAGAGCGAAACGGTACCGGCCACCACGGACGCAGCGAACATCAAGAACCCCACGTCCGCGTTGAGGAACCACCCAGACATTGCCGCGAAGCTCGCCGCAAGGACACCCCCCGAGACAGTGGCCACCTGGAACGCCGCTTTCTCTCCCAAGGACGGTTCCGCAACGCCGTGAGTGTAGGCCAATTCCTCTCGCCTGCGCTCCACCTCCGTCCGCAGTGCGGCGAGAAGATCCGCTCGATTATGCCCCGACGCCAACAACCTCCTGATGCGTTGTGTTGCGAGGCCCAACGGTGGCCCGAGGATGAACGAACCGAAGATCACAGCAAAGGGCGCCAGGACGCTCAACGGTACTTGTTCCGAGAGCCCAATGAAGAGCCCCGGCATGGCCATCGCGATGGAGAACACGAAGTACGAGACGCCGTCGCCTGGGAGGTCGATGGGATCGTTGATGAAATTGCGTACGGCCACAGGGACGTCGCGCCGCTCGCTCATCGCCGCCTCGACGGCCTCGGAAAACGCCGACGCGACGTCGAACCTGGCATCCGCATCCTTTGCCAGACAGCGATCGATGCATCGTGCCACGCGGCTGGGCACGTGGGGCGCCACCGTCTTGACCGGCGGCGGAGACTCCTCTCGATGCCGCCGCAACACCTCCGCAGCGCTCTCGTCGTGAAATGGAAGCGTGCCCGACACCGCATAGAATGCCACGACCCCCATGGAGTAGATGTCGCTCCTGGCGTCTACTCCCTGCCCCCGCGCCTGCTCCGGACTCATGAACTCGGCCGTGCCGATGATCTCACCGACACCCATTGGCGCCGTACCCTCCAAGAGCCCGGCGATGCCGAAATCCGCCACCAAGGCGCGCCCGGTTCCCTCCTCGAGCAGGATGTTGTCCGGCTTGACGTCGCGATGGACCACGCCCTGCGAGTGGGCATATGCCAGTGCCCAGCCGATCTCCTTGAGCACCCGGGCGCTCTCGGAGGGGGGGAGTGGTCCCCGGGATTGGACCCGCTGGCCCAGGGTTTCGCCGGCCACGTACGCCATCACGTAGTAGACGAACTCACCCACCTCGTCGACGGCAAAGATGGGAACGATGTTGGGGTGGGAGAGCTTGGCGGCGGTGCGAGCCTCTCGCAGGAACCGGTCTCGAACGTCTGGGTTGCCCGCCAACTCCTTGGGAAGAACCTTCAGGGCCACCGGCCGGTCCAGGCTCACGTCCTGGGCGAGGTACACCACCCCCATCCCACCGCGGCCCAGCTCGCTCTCGAGGGAGTATTGGCCCGCCAGAGCTTCCTGCAGCGTGAAGAACTGGGGATCCAGCGAGGGTTGCATAGACGACATTGTGCGCTCCTACCCCCCGAAATCCCGGACGGCGCCCCTACGAGGAGAGAAAAACGGAAAACGGAATCGTCAGGCCTCTTCCCACCGGATTTCCATCTCGTCCCGACCGGCTAGTCCCTCCCGCAACAACTCAATGAGCTGGGAGTCGCCATGCTCTTCTTCCAGCATGTCGAGGGTGGGGCGGTTGATGTGATAATCCCGATCGTCCAGCGACTCTTCTTCCAGCTGGTCGATCAGGAACTCGAGCTGCTTCCGGCTGATCTCTCCAATGAGCTCGCCGCTCTCGTTATTGAAGATTTGAATCTCCTGCATGATTTCCCCTCACAGAGCGAACTCCAACCGATCCCAAAGACAGGATCTGCATGATCCAAATACAATGAGAACGTCCGGGACGCAATAGGACGTGGATCGGCCGGCACCGGGCAGCGCCAAATTCCTGCGAGCCCTCCTGCCGTCATCGGCCTCGAATACTTACATTGCTGGGCCACAACGAGAGCGACCCGCGGTGCCCGAAAACCCATGATCCCAACCTCTCAGCAAGGACAAAACCCCCTCCTCCACATGGCGTTCGCGGTTCCGTTCGACCGGATCCGTGCGGAGCATGTGATCCCGGCGATCGACGAGCTCCTGGCGGACGCTCGACGCGGAATCGACGACATCGTGGCGTACGGGGGTGCGCGAGATTACGAGAACACCCTCGGGGCCCTGGAGCTGGCGGGCGAGCGGCTGGAGTGGGCCAGTGGTGTGGTGGGGCACCTCGAGTCCGTGGCCACGTACCCCGCTCTCCGAGAGGCTCATCAGGAAATCCAGCCCAAGTTGAGTGCCTTCTGGTCCGGCGTGCTCCTGGACGAGGGCTTGTGGAACGCCCTCAAGACTCTCGCCGACAGTGAGGCCGGCAAGAGCCTGACCGGACCCCGCGCGCGGCATCTGCAGAAGATGCTGGACGAATTTCGCCGGCAGGGAGCCGAATTGGATGCGGCAGGCAAGGAGCGCGTAGCGGCCATCAACGTCGAGCTGGCCGAGCTCACCACCAAGTTTTCCCAAAACGTTCTCGACGCGACGAACGGTTATGAGCTCGTCGTCGACGACGAGAAAGACTTGGGAGGCCTTCCCGCATCGGCGGTGGAATCAGCGCGGGAGAGCGCGGAGGTCAAAGGCGTCCCGGGGTGGCGTTTCACACTACAGGCCCCGAGCCTCATCCCCGTCTTGACGTACCTGGACGATGCGCGTCTGCGGGAAGCGGTGTGGCGGGCTTACAACACCAGAGCCACCGGCGGGGACATGGACAACCGCGGCATCATCGACAAGGTGCTGCGCTTGCGGCGCGAGAAAGCGAGCCTGCTGGGTTACGACGATTTCTCGGATCTCGTCCTCGAGGACCGGATGGCCGGCTCCGGCACGGAGGCAGACAAGTTCCTGGCAAACCTGCGCGGGAAAACCCTGCCCTTTTTTGAGCAGGAGAACGCCGCCCTAGAAGAATTTTCCTCGGGCGCCGACTCGCCGAACGGACCCATGCAGTCATGGGACGTCGCGTACTACGCCGAGAAACAACGGGCGGCCCTCTACGAGTTCGACGAGGAACAGCTCCGCCCGTACTTTCCGGTGGACAGCGTGCTCGATGGGTTGTTTGAAACCGTGAAGCGGTTGTACGGCGTGGAGATCACGCCGACGGCAGACCTTCCGGTATGGGACGAGTCAGTCCGGACGTTCGAGTTGAAAGACACAGACGGACAACACCTCGCATCGTTCTACGTCGACCTCTTTCCCCGGGAAAACAAACGGGCCGGTGCCTGGATGGACTGTCTGAGACTGGCCGTGCCACCGGCGCCCCACTTGGGCCTCATCTGTGCCAACGTGAATCCGCCGGTGGGAGGCAAGCCGGCGCTCCTGACGCACCTCGAAGTCCAGACCCTGTTTCACGAGTTTGGTCACCTCACGCACCTCTGTTTGAGCCGGGTGCCCGTACGCAGCCTCGGCGGCACGAACGTGGCCTGGGACTTCGTCGAACTGCCGTCTCAGATCATGGAGAACTGGTGCTGGGAGCGAGAGGCCCTCGATCTGTTCGCCAAGCATCACGAGACAGGAGAGACGATTCCCGACGATCTCTTCGCCAAGATGAAGCGGGCGCGAACCTATCGCGCTGCCAACGCCCAGATGCGCCAGGTGGGTTTCGCGAGTGTGGATCTGATGCTGCACCGGGAGTTCGACCACCGAGACGACCTGATCGCATACACACGCCAGGTGCTGCAGGAGTATTCGCCGGTAGAGCTACCCGAAGATTACGGGTTCATTGCGAGCTTCGGTCACTTGTTCTCGAGCGCGGTGGGGTATGCGGCGGGGTATTACTCGTACAAGTGGGCGGAGGTGCTGGACGCGGACGCCTTCACGCGGTTTCGCGACGACGGAGTATTCAACCGGACCGTGGGCCAGGAGTTTCGCGACTGTATCCTGGCCCGGGGGGACAGCGAACCCCCGATGGAGCTGTACAAGGCGTTCATGGGTAGGGAGCCGAGCCTCGACCCGCTCCTGGCGCGACAGGGCTTGTCCGGCTCCCCTTGATCTCCCTGGAGGCTACTGCGCCCGCCTGAGCTGAATGGTGCCGTTGACGGTGGTCAGCTTGAGATCGTGCCCCCCCGACCCCAACATCCCGTGCATCCGCTTCCGCTCTATGCTGAGCGGGAAGTCGCTGGACAGCCTCCCACCGACCGTCGACGCTCCGACGTCCGCATTGAAGCCATCCGGGACGAATACGGCGATGCTGCCGTTGACCGTGCTGAACTCGAGATTGTCAGTCAGATCGGTGGACCCGATCTCGGCCTTGATCGAGCCGTTGACGGTCGTGGCCTCGGCTCGTCCCGACGTGGACAGCGTGATGCTGCCGTTCACCGTTCGGGCGACGAGGTCGCTCTCCAATTCGGTGGCCTTGACCGACCCGTTGACCGTGCTGGCCACCAGGCGGACGCCCCGGGGTAGCCGCACCGAGAAGCGGACCTGGACGTCGCTGCGGATGCGCATATTGCTCGACTCGCAGGAGTTCGCGGAGCGGTTCGCGCCTGGATACACCGCGCAGAGGGTTACCCCCTTCGCGTGCTCCACGGTCTCGATCCGGACCTCCCGGGGGTCGTTGCGCTTCCCGATCTTCAAGGCCACCACCTCGACCTGGTCGCCGGCTGCCCGCTCCGCCGTCACCGAGCCGTTGATGCCCTTGATCTCAATCGTTTCTCCCGCATGCAACACTCGATTCCAGTGGAACTCGTGCTGGCGCTGGTCTGCGGTGTGCGACGCCGCGACGCGCCAACTGGGCAACCCGATCCGGTCTCCGAACTGTGTCCAGAGCACCACGAGTGCCAGGAATCCACCAACGGCGGTCGGAATCCTGAAATGCCAGTCTTTCATGTGATACGGAATCCTCCAAAATGGGGGCGAAACCCCTCAGGCGATTTGTCCAGGTCTTACCCGTTAGACGCCTAAAAGTCCCAGAGGGTTGACCCTATTCTGGGGTGTAATTCGCGGAGGGAAATGGTCGGGGTGGTGAGCGGCGAGTTGGGGAGGGCGAATGGGCGCCGTCAGCGGTGAATGGGAACGGGCCAAGCCTCCACCCGGGTGGGCCGAGGCGGGTCCGCTCCCTGCTTAACACCCATCAAAGCAGGCCGCTCTTCGCCATGTCGCAGAGGCGGGTCATCCGCTCGAAGCCTTCCGCCAGAATCTCCGCCGACATCTGCGTGGCCGGGCCCCTCAGGGCCCGCTCCATCTCTACGGCAATCTTGGGAAATTCGCGACGCATGCGTACGGTGGGATCCCGTTGGATCTCACCCAGGATCTTCTGGAGCCGACCCCGCTCCCCCTCATCCTCCGGGCACTGCTGCAAGTACCGGGCGATGTCGAGGCCGTCCTGACAGTGCCGGGTCAGCACGGTTGTGTAGGATGGCCGCGGTGTGGCGTTTGCCATGATGTACTCCTTCAAACCCCAGGTTCGGTCCAATTGCTTGTTCGACAACCAATCTGGGGGTTTGGGAGGGGACTGTCTGTAACTCCGCCGGCTCCAACGTTGTGATTTCCGACCATTTTCCGGGGTCGGGACCCATCCACCTCCCTCCCCCTGGCGACGATTAAGGCACATGGTTACTATAGACCTTGCGTCTATAGTCTCAGAGTCACCATATCCAGCGACGAACCATGGCAGCAACTCATCCTCCCCTCAAGCCCGACCTGTTCTACATCCTCTTGGCCCTGGAGGAAGGTGAGCGCCACGGGTATGGCATCATCAAGGAGGTCGAGCGCAGCACCGACGGCCAGATTCGGTTGGAGCCGAGCCCCCTGTACCGCCGCCTCAAGCGCCTCCTGGACGATGGCGTCGTCGAGGAATCGGAGAAACGCCCAGTGCCCGAGTTGGACGACGAGCGGCGCCGGTACTATCGACTCACCGCCTGCGGCCGCCGTTTGGTGACCGCCGAAGCCCGACGGCTGGTGGCCCTCGCCGGGAGCGAGCGGGTCCGGGCCCTCGCCAGCGCCGGTCCACGGACGTCGGATGCCTGACCATCCCCTCGTCCGGACTGCCCGGTGGACTTTCCGGGTGCTGATGCGGGCCTACCCGCCCTCCTTTCGCGCCGAGTTCGGTCAGGATCTCCGGGACGCCCACGACGATCGATGCGCTGAGGAATGGCGGCGGGGGGGGTGGTGGAGGGTGACCCTGTACTTTTTGCGAGCCGCTCCCAGCACTGTCCGGAACGGCCTCGCGGAGCGCGTCAGCACGCGCCGGACGCAGCGTGCGGGGCTCCATCTCACGGATCGGATGCAGCAGCACCTGCGGGGTGCCTTCCGCGGATTGGTGAAACAGCCTCGCCTGGTCGGTCTCGCCTGCCTCACCCTCGGCCTCGGCGTGGGCGCCAACACGGCCATGTTCGGCATCGTGCGGCAGGTCCTTCTCCGGCCCCTCCCCTACCACGACCCGGACCGGGTACTCCAGGTGTCGGCAACGCAAAACCGGCGGGGGATGCAGTCACTGTCCTATGCGGATTTCGCCGATTTGTCGGCCATGAGCGAGTCGTTCGTGGGCATGACGGCAGTGCGCCCCTGGCGTATGAGGGTCACGGGCGTGGGAGAACCGACCGTTGTCGAAACGGCCGGGGTCGCGGCCAACTTCTTCGAGGTGCTGGGGAGCCGTCCCGCCGTGGGCCGCTTCTTCCTGGCCGCCGACGAGGCCGCCGATCACGACCCGGTCGCAGTCGTGAGTCACGGCATCTGGCAGCGCGAGTTCGGACAGGACAGGGGGGCCATTGGACGACGACTGGAGCTCAACGGAGCCGAGTATTTGATCATCGGTGTCGCCCCACGCGATTTCGAGGATCCCTTCGGCCACCCAGCCGTGTACCACCTCGAGCCGAGTTGGTTTGACGAAACCCGCTCCCGGGACGACCGCGACATGCTGGTCCTGGCACGAAGCAAACCGGACGTGTCGCTGGACGCCGCCCAGGCAGAAGTCGACCTCATTGCCGAACGCCTTGCGGCGGCCTACCCGGAGACGAACACCGACGTGGGGATGCGGCTCACGCCGCTCAAGGAGCGGCAGGTCGCGTCGGCGCGCGACGCCATTCTCATCCTCTTCACGGCAGCCACCTTCGTCCTGCTCATCGCGTGCGTCAACGTGGCGAACCTCTTCCTCATTCGCGCCGTGGAGAGGCACCGCCAGCTGGCCATCCGCGTGGCCCTCGGCGCCACCAGGCTGCATCTCCTCGGCGACATGGTCGCCGAGATCGCCATACTCTCTGTCGTTGGGGGGGCGCTCGGGTTCTCGGTGGCCGCCTTTACCACCGAGGCACTCGTCAGTCTCGGCGCCGCCACCATTCCCCGAGGCGAAGGGCTGCAGACAGACATCGTGCTGTTCCTCTTCGCCTGGGCAGTGACCGGGGTGGCCCTGGTGTTGGCCGGCATCCTTCCCGCAGTCGGCACCTTGCGCGATTCCCGAACGGCCCCAATCGGTGCCGGACGACAACGGGTGACGCCCGGTGGGAGGTCCCAATCGGCGCGGAGCGCACTCGTGGTCGCCCAGATCGCCTTGTCCTTTGTGCTGCTCGTAGGGGCCGGGCTATTGGTCCGAACCCTGTGGAATCTGCAACGCATCGACCCGGGCATTCGCGCGGAGCACTTGCTCACATTTCGGGTGACGCCTTCCTCGGGGGGCGAGGGACTCACCGGCTTGTACCAGGAGGTGACGGCGGCCCTCACCGCCCTTCCGGGAGTGACGTCAGCGAGTGCGATCAACATCCTTCCCCTGACCGGGAACCAGACCGCCGCCATCGTCAGCCGCGGCGGTCAGCCTGCAACCGCGGGCGCTGACGGATCGCACGTGGCGGAAATCCGATCGGTAACCCCCGAGTACTTCTCGACCGTGGGCATGACCATCGTCGCAGGCCGGGAGCTGTCCCCCGACGACGACGAGGCGCATCCCCCGGTGGCGATCGTCAACGAGACGCTGGCCCGGCGCATCTTCGGCGGCGAGGATCCCTTGGGACGCCACATCACGGTGGGAGACGATCCGTCGTGGGTCGCCACGACCCGTCTGGTGGCGGGAGTCGTGTCCGATGTGGCACAGGTCACCCTGACCGGGCCACCGCCGCCCGTCGTCTACATTCCCCACGCCCAAGAGGTCGCTCCGTGGCGACGGCACTCGATGGTGGTGGTCCTCAGGACCGTTGCCGACCCCGTGACGTACGCGGCTTCCGCCCGGGACGCAGTGTGGCGGATCGATGGGGCGGCGCCGATCACCGAACTGCGGAGCGTGCCCAGTATCGTGGCGGCCCAGGTCAGCCAACCCAGACTCCGTGCCTTCGTCCTCGTGGTGTTTGGTGTCCTCGCCGCGACTGTCACCGGAGTGGGCGTCCTGGGTGTGTCGACGTACGCGATGACGCAACGCGTTCGCGAGATGGGCGTGCGCATCGCCCTCGGGGCGCAACGCCGCGACGTCGTGACATTGATTGTGGGTCAGAGCGCGCGGATGACGGCACTGGGGATCACCCTCGGCGTGATTGCAGCGCTTGCGCTCGTCCGGCTGCTGTCGAGGGTCCTGTACGGAGTGGCTCCGATGGACTTCTTCACCTTTGGCGGCGTCGCACTGTTGCTCACGGCGTTGTCGCTTGCCGCCAACTACCTTCCGGCGCGCCGTGCGAGCCGGGTGGACCCCGCCAACAGCCTGAGATTGGAATAGACGAAGGCCGGCCCGAGCACTTACTCGAGGCCCATCCGTTTTTCCAGATGTTCTCTGACCGAAGCGGTAATCGTGCCCTTCTCCAGAGCGCCGTCGAGCGCGGCCGTCACCGCTTCACGGTCTCCGTCGATTCCCCGATCTCGGAGTTCTTGAATCGTCTTCGCCAGACGCTGATCGTACTCACCGGCTCTGAACTCTCCGTTGACCATTCCGGCGTGGAGTTTCTCGAGTTCTTCAACGAACCGTTCGACACTGATGGGCGACGCCATGTGCTCTCCCTTCTGAAGGCGGTGGCGGGCATTGCGCTGGATTGCCGGGTGCTCGATTCCGCGTTATCAGTTACCGCTTGTCAGTCCCCTCACATCAAGGAACGACCGATGTCCGGAATCAGTCCAGCGGTCTGCTTTGCGGTGCTCTTCGGACTCACCAACGTAACCGCTCTGCAGGGCCAAGTCACGGACGCCGTGTACGACCCATCTCTGTATCAAGACATGCAGTGGCGCAGCATCGGGCCGTTCCGTGGCGGCCGGTCGGTGGCGGTGTACGGCGTCACCAGCGATCCGCTCACGTACTATATGGGAACCGTGGGTGGCGGCGTCTGGAAGACAACGGATGCCGGCGTGACCTGGACCAACATCACCGACGGAGCCAGCTTCGGCACGTCCTCGGTTGGAGCCATCGCGGTGGCGGAGTCGGACCCCAACGTCGTCTACGTCGGCATGGGGGAGCACGCCGTGCGCGGCGTGATGACATCCCACGGGGACGGCGTGTATCGGTCCACCGACGCGGGCAGGACGTGGACCCACATAGGGCTAGACCGGACCCGCGCCATCTCCCGTATCCAGGTGCACCCCCGGGATCCGGACCTGGTCTACGTGGCGGCCCAGGGCGCTCCGTACGGGGCCAATCCCGAACGGGGGGTCTATCGGTCGCGGGACGGCGGGACGACCTGGGAGCAGGTGCTTTTCGTCGATGAGAACTCGGGCGCCAGCGAGCTCGCCATGGATCCCACCAACCCGAGGATCCTGTACGCCGCGACCTGGGATCATCGCCGGTACCCATGGGAGGTGCGCAGCGGCGGTCCCGGGAGCGGCATCCACAAATCGACAGACGGAGGCAATACCTGGACCAGACTCGACGGCTTTCCCGAGCTGATGGGCAAGACGGCGGTGACTGTTTCGCCGGCAAATCCAGACCGCGTGTGGGTCCTCATCGAAGCGGATCCGGGAGGCGGATTGTACCGGTCCGACGACGCCGGGAAGACCTGGACGGTGGTCAACGACGAGTGGACGCCCCGCGCCAGGGCCTGGTACTACATCGAGGTATTCGCCGATCCGCTGGATGAGGAAACGGTCTACATCCTCAATGCTCCTGTGCTGCGCTCTACCGACGGCGGCCGCACCTTCACGCCGGTGAGCGTCCCCCACGGTGACAATCACGATCTCTGGATCAATCCCACAGACAATCAGGTCATGATCAACGCCAACGACGGAGGCGCCAACGTCTCTTTCAACGGCGGGAAGACATGGTCGACGCAGCAGAATCAACCCACCGCGCAGTTCTATCGCGTCAACACGGACAATCGGTTCCCCTACTGGGTGTATGGAGGGCAGCAGGACAACTCCACCGTTGCCATCCTGAGCCGGAACACCTCGGGAGCCGGCATCAGTTGGAAGGACTGGCACTCGGTTGGCGGCTGCGAAAGCGCCCACGTCGCCTTTGACGAGGACGACCCGGCGCTCGTCTACGCCGGGTGTTACATGGGACAGATCAGCGAGTGGAGCGCGGCGACTCGAGCGAGCCACGACATCATGGCCTACCCGCAGCTTCCGGCCGCGCTGGCGTCCCGAGACATGAAGTACCGCTTCAACTGGAACGCCCCCATCGTCGTGTCACAACACGATTCCCGCGTGCTGTATCATGCCGGCAACATGCTGCTGCGGTCGCGAGACCGGGGGGTGACGTGGGAGGAGGCGAGTCCCGACCTGACACGGAACACCGATGAAACGCAGGGCCCGGGCGGTGGACCGATCACCAACGAAGGGGCCGGAGGCGAGATCTACAACACGATCATGTACGTGAGGGAATCGCCCCACGACGCGGGGACGATCTGGGTGGGGACCGACGACGGCTTGGTGCACGTGACCCGCGACGGCGGGGCCTCCTGGAACGACGTCACGCCGGACGACGTCGGCGAAGCCATGGTCAACGCCATCGACGTATCGCCCCACGATCCCGCCACGGCCTACATCGCGGTCACGGCATACAAGTTCAACGACTTCACGCCGCACCTCTACAGGACCGACGACTACGGCCGGAGCTGGAAGCACCTCACCCGCGGCATCGCCGAGGAAGCGTTCGTGCGGGTGGTGCGGGAGGACCCGGTGCGGCCCGGCTTGCTCTACGCCGGAACCGAGGCGGGGGCATATGTGTCGTTCGACCACGGGGAGCACTGGCAGTCACTCCAGCTCAACCTCCCGGTCACCCCGATCACCGACCTCGAGATCCGGAACGGCGATCTCGTCGCGGCAACTTCGGGACGTGCGTTTTGGATTCTGGATGACCTCTCGCCACTCCGCCAATTGACCGATGCGGTGGCCGAGGCAACGGCGCACCTCGGCACTCCCCGGAGCGCGTATCGTGTCGGGGGGGGAAGCTCCGACGCGCCTTCCCTGGGCAAGAACCCTCCGGCGGGAGCCATCATCGATTTCCATCTTGCCGAGAACCCCGACTCGGGCGTAACGGTCACGCTGGATATTCTGGGTAGCGACGGCAGCTCCGTCCGCAGCTATTCGACGGACCCCGACGAGGACGCGCAACAGTCGAGATTGACCGTGAAGGCCGGCGGGAACCGCCTCGTGTGGAACCTGCGCCACGCCAACGCCAAGGCGGTCCCGGGGCTCTATGTGTGGGGCACGCTGCAAGGCCGGAAGGTCGTGCCGGGGACGTATCAGGCACGCCTCACCGTGGGCGAGTGGATGGCGACCGAGCGGTTCGAGGTCCTCCCCGATCCGCGCACCGACGCCACGCCTGGGGGGTTCCGTGAGCAAGATGCGTTCATCGCCGAGGTCACCGCCGAGTTGACGGAGATTCATGAAGCCGTGCTGAGTATCCGGGACGTGCGGGAGCAGGTGCGCAGGGTGCTCGACAATGTGACCGATCACGAGGCGCAGGACACGATCACGTCTTTGGGAAACGCCTTGGTCGGCCGCCTCGACGAAACGGAAGACGTGTTGGTGCAGAAGCGCACCGTGGACGGACAGACGGTGATCAACTTCCCCAGCAAGCTCAATTTCCACTACATCCGGCTGCGGATGAGCGTCGACGGTGCCGAAGGCCTGGTCACGCAGGGCTCCCGGGATCTGCTCGCCGATCTTCGGGCCCAATGGGTGGGACATCGGACCGCCCTGGACGCCCTCATGACGTCCGAGGTCGACGCCTTCAATCGCCTCGTCCGCGACCGGGGAATCTCCGCCATCGTGGTCCCCGTCCGGCGGCAGGTGCGAAGAATCTCCCGGAATTGAGGACCCGCCGGCCCGGAGGTGAGCCCCTTGCCAAATACGTACATTTTGTATACATACGTATTGTATCCACCGTAGGAGTACTCCATGAGCGGGTCCGGCAAGGCGACACCCGATGAGCACCTCCCACTTAAACCGTTGATATTCCACATCTTACTGGCTCTGGCAGAGGAAGAGCGCCACGGATATGCCATCATGAGGGAGGTCCGTGAACGATCGGGGGGCCGTATTCGCCTCGAGACCGGCCCGTTGTACCGCCATCTCAAACGCCTCCTGGATGACGGTCTGGTCGAGGAATCCGACTACCGCCCCGCCCCGGATCAGGACGATCAGCGGCGTCGCTACTATCGGCTCACGGCGATGGGTCGAGCCGTCATGGCGGGCGAAGCAGAACGGATGGCCGAACTGGTGAAGCAGATCCGTCGACTCGGCAACGTCGAGGTGAGCGCATGAAGAACGCGGCTTGGATCCGGATCTACCGTGCGATGCTCCTGGCCTACCCTCGCCGCTATCGGGTCCGATTCGCCGCCGGCATGTGCGAGACTTTCGACGACGCCTTGGATGCCGCTCGCGCCGAAGGATCTCTGGCCGTGTGCCGGTTGTGGCTGTTTGCCGCGTTGGACTCGCTCCGGATCGGTGCGGCGGAGCGCTTTGGCCCCCGCGAGAGTGGGAGCCCTGACCCTCGGCGTGGGCACAGCCGGTGGCATGCCGGTGATGGGCTCGTGAGGACGGCGTTGCAGGACGTGCGCTACGCACTCCGCGGATTTCGCCGAGCGCCTGGTTTCACCATCGTGGCGACGCTCACGCTCGCCCTGGGAGTTGGCGCCAATACGGCGATCTTCAGCGTGGTGAACGGCGTGGTGCTCCGTCCCCTACCCTACGGCCAGCCAAGACAGATTGTCTCGCTGTGGAACGGATCCACCCGGAGCAAGGAGGTGATGGTCGCTGTTCGGGAGGCCACGTCCCTCGCCGGCGTCACCGGGTACAGCAACGTCCGTCTCGGCCTCATCGGGTCGGGGGAAGCCGAAGAGATCCTCGGCGCTCGCGTGACCCCGAATCACTTCACGGTCCTCCGGGTGCCGCCGTTCCTGGGCCGGACATTCACCGAGGACGAGGGCGTGCCGGGCCGGGACGACGTGGTGATCCTGAGCCACGGTCTGTGGCAGCGCCGCTTCGGCGCCGATTCGAGCGTCGTGGGATCCCGCATTCAGCTCGGTGCCAACGCGCGGACCATCGTCGGCGTGTTGCCGCGTGGATACCGTCCCATCACCAGGGGTTGGCAGTTCTGGATTCCCATAACGATAGACCCGTCGGACTTCAGCGACTACTCAGGGACGGCCGGCACAGTGCTTCTGGCTAGACTCCGACCCGACGTGACCCTGGAGGCTGCGCGGGACGAGGTGCGGACGATAGCCGCACGGGTGGCCGAGGAAGCCCCCGAGGTCTACACGGAAGCGTGGATCAACGCCTCCACTCCTGTTCCGTTGCGCGAGACCATGGTCGGTGACGTGGAACAGGCGCTGTGGGTTCTCCTCGGCGCCGTCGGCTTCGTGCTGCTCATTGCGTGTGCGAACATTGCCAACCTCCTCCTGGTTCGCGGCTGTGGACGCCGCAAGGAATTTGCGATCCGCACGGCCCTCGGCGCTGCCAGGGCGCGCGTGACGCGGCAGCTCTTCACCGAGAGCGCCCTACTCGGACTCATCGGGGGCTCGGTGGGCCTGGGGGCCGGTGCGTTGAGCGTACAGGTGCTCGTGGGAACTCTTCCATCCAGCCTGCCCCGCACCGACGCAATCGCCGTGGACGGCGTTGTCCTCGCATTTACTTTGGGTGTGACGGTTGTCGCCAGCGTGGTCTTTGGGCTCGTCCCTGCACTGCGATCGACCCGTGTGAACCTGCAGGATTCCCTCAAGGATGCCGATCGCAGTGTGCCGCTCGGCCAACGGCGGCACCGATTCCAACACGGGTTGATGGCTGCCGAAGTCGCCCTCGCGGTGGTCCTGGTGGTGGGTGCCGGTCTCATGGTCAAGAGCTTTTGGAAGCTCCAGCAGGTCGATCCCGGCTTCGATCCCGCGAATGTGTTGACCATGCGTCTCAGCCCGCCGCCGTCCCGCTACACCGGAGGGCCGCAGGTGCGTGCATACTTCCGCCAGGTTCTAGAGGAAGTGCGGGCCGTCCCGAGAGTCGAGTCGGTGGGCGCGGCGGCGTTCTTGCCGATGACCGGATCGTCCACGGCAACCATTTACAAGGTGGAAGGGAAACCGTTGCCCGAGGGCACTCCCAGGCGGTACGCCAACGTCCAGTTCGTCACACCGGGGTATCTCGAGACCATGGGGCTCCCACTCGTGTCGGGGCGCTGGATCAACGAGTCCGACCGGGACGGTTCACCCATCGTCGGCGTCGTCAACGAGACGATGGCACGCGAGGCATGGAGCGAAGGAGACCCCATCGGTGCAAAGGTCCAGATGTTCGGCAGCGTGGACTTCACAGTAATCGGGGTCGTGGGTGACCTGCGCCAGTACGCTCCCGACGTGGATGTGAGACCGGAGGCGTACTTCTCCGCCGAGCAGGTCGCTTTGTCGCCCAACCTCTATCTCACGATCCGCACGGCGGGCGACCCCGGCAACTCGATCGCCGCCGTCAAGAACGCCGCCTGGAACGTCGATCGCGATGTCCCGATCTCCCGAGTCCGCACGATGGAGGACGTGGTGAGCCGGACTGTGGCAGACTCGAAGTTCTTTGCGGTCCTGCTGACCGCCTTTGGCGTATTGGCCCTTGTGCTGGGCACCGTCGGCGTCTATGGCGTGATGTCCTATGTGGTTGGTCAGCGGACCCACGAGATCGGCATCCGCATTGCCCTTGGTGCCGACACCGGGCAAGTGCTTCGTACGTCCATGCTCCGGGGGATGGTGCCGGTGGCAGTGGGCGTCGCGCTCGGCGTGCTCGGCGCTATGGCCTCCACGCGCTTGTTGGCAAATCTGCTGTTCGAGGTCGCCGCCACGGACTTGGCCACGTTTGCGCTCGTCCCACTCATTCTTGCTTTGGTAGCGGCGGCTGCGACGTACTTTCCGGCTCGACGAGCCGCCAACGTGGATCCGATGATCTCGTTGAACGCTGAGTGACGAGGCGGATCACCCCGGCTAACCCTGTAGTACGCCACCAGTGACGAGAGGGGCCGCAGTACAACGGCTCCTCTCTTCGTGCCGGACCACTGGAGCAGCGCTGGCGTTCGGGGCTATCCGTGTACATTATCCGCCCCATGATGCGCATCTTCCCTTTCTTGCTCCTCGGAGCACTCCCCTTCGGGGCAGCCGACCACTCGACCGACCTCGGCGCAAGCCGGGCCGTCTCCCAGGACGACAATCTGCTCCACGCCATCCTCCGCGCCGAAGACGCTCGAGCCGACACGGCGGAGGAATTGGCTCCCATCGTCCGCGGACTAAACGACAACGATTCCGAGACCCGACGCATCGCGGTCCGGGCACTGGGACGGCTGGAGCGGCCGGAGTTGGTGCCGCAAATCCTCCCCTTGCTCTCCGACGGGGCACCGACGGTGCGGGCCGAAGCCGCCAACGCGTTGGGTCAAGCGGTGTTCAACGCCGATGCCGCGGTGGTCAGCGGGTCGCTCGTGGCGCGCCTCACGTCTGAGGGCAATCCCGACGTGCGCGGCGCCATTCTCCAGACCCTGGGACGGCTGCCCTACGAGTCGGCGGAGATGGTCCAAACCGTGGAGCAGGTGTTGGTGAGGTCGCTGGGGCCCGACAACATCGCGTTCCCCGCGACGATACTCGGCGCCGCCCGGGGCATCGAATCGCTGTTCCGGCGCCACGGTGCAGCACTCAGGCCGTCGCCGGAGTCGGTGCGGCAACTGGGCCAGGCCGCGCGCCTCGGACGGTCCGCCGCGCCGCCGTTCGATGCGGACATCGCCACGCGCGTACGCCGTCTCGCCACCGCGGCGCTCGTGGCTGCCCAGCGCGCGGATCCCGTTCTCATCCGCGAGAGCCGTGACGATCCGGACCTCGAGGTCCGGCGTCTCGCCGTTATGGCCACCCGGGTGCAAGACAGTCTCGACGAACGGAGCCAGGTCATTCTCGGCGCCCTTCGGGATCCGGCCCCCACGGTTCGTTACGAGGCGCTGGGCGCGTACGGAAGGTGGCTTCAACCCACCTTCGGCTGCGAGCCGGTTCGCAATGCGGTGATCGATCCCAATGTGCACGTTGCCCTCCTGGCAATTGATCGCTTGGGCGACGGGTGCGCCCAGGGTGAAGACCCCGTCGGCATGCTCCAGGGACTCATCGCCGAGCTGCCCTCGTCGAGTACCGATGAGTGGCACCGCCCCGCCCACGCCCTCCACGCGTTGGCGCGCTTCGCTCCCCGGGCGGCGGCATCCGTCGTGGACGATTTCGCCCGCCACCCGGTGTGGCAGGTACGCATGTATGCGGCCCGGGCCGCGCGCGAGTTGACCGACATCGATCAGCTCAGGCAACTCGCGTTCGACAGCCACCACAACGTCCGCCAGGCGGCCATTGCCGGACTGCAACAACTGTCGGTGCCCGATGCGTATTCGGCCTACATCGCCGCACTCCAGGACAGTGATTACCAGCTAGTCCGCACCGCAGCCAACGGTCTCGATGCCGCGGCCGGCGCATCCAACACGGTGCCGGCTCTGCTGGCTGCCCTCAAGCGCATTACGGCGGAGCGACGGGAGACTTCACGCGATCCGCGCATGGCGCTGCTCGGAGCACTCATCCGATTCGGTGTTGCTGTGCCGGAGTCCGAGCTCACGCCATACCTCGGGGATTTCGACCCCGCCTTCGCGCACCGTGTGGCCAGAGCCCTGTCGGGACAAACCGGGCGTCCCGTCCCGGCCGACCCGGACCCGTTGCCGCAGGAGCCCGTACCGACGGCGCGGGACATCGCGAGTTTGGGAGCGGTTCGGGCGGTGATTCACATGGCCAACGGCGGTGAGATGGAGTTGCGTCTCTTCGCATCGGAGGCTCCCACAAACGCCGCACGATTCGCGCGGTTAGCCCGGTCGGGATATTTCGACGGACTGACGTTCCATCGGGTCGAGCCGAATTTCGTGCTGCAAGGGGGCAGCCCCGGCGCCAACGAGTACGCGGGAGACGGGGGCTACACGAGGGACGAATTGACCTCCCGGCCCCATCTCCGGGGCACTGTGGGGCTGTCCACCAGGGGGAGAGATACGGGCGACGCACAGATCTTCATCAATCTCGTAGACAACATCCGGCTGGATCACAACTACACGATCTTTGCGGAGGTCGTCGCCGGCATGGAGGTGGCCGACGCCGTGCTCGAGGGTGCGGTCATCGAGCGCGTGTCGATCGTCGATCGCTGATCCCGCTACAAACAAGAGGAAAAGACGTGTCAACACGACATTCCACGGGCGTGCTTCTTGCCGGCCTCGTTGCCGCGAGTTGCGGCGGGAATGAGCCGGCGACGGTGTTCGTCGGCGCTCGGCTCATCGACGGCACGGGCGCCGCGCCGATCGAAAATGCCGTGATCGTCGTGCGTGCGGGTCGCATCGACGCGATCGGGCCGGCGGCTTCCACCGACCTTCCCGCCGACGGAGCGCGCGTCGAACTGGGCGGCCGCACGATCATTCCGGGTCTCATCAACACCCACGGGCATGTAGGAGGCACGCAGGGGCTCGAGCAGGGACACTACTCCGCGGAGAACGTCCTGGCCCAGCTCGCGCTCAACGCCCGGTATGGAGTGACCACCGTCAACAGCCTCGGCGACGACGGCGAAGCGGGCATACGCATCCGTGACGCCCAAAATGTGCCGACGCTGGACCGCGCCCGCCTCTACGTTGCCGGGGCCGTCGTCACCGGAGATACGCCCGCCGACGCGCGCGGCGTGGTTGACGACAACGCCGCCGAGAACGTGGATTTCATCAAGATCCGGGTGGATGACAACCTCGGCACGAGTTCCAAGATGGCACCGGAGGTGTACCAGGCCGTCATCGACCGCGCCCACGAAAAGGGCCTGCGGGTGGCGTCTCACCTCTACTACCTCGATGACGCCAAGGCTCTCCTCCGGGCCGGTACCGACTTCGTGGCCCACAGCGTGAGAGATCAGACCGTCGACGATGAGTTGATCGGCCTCCTCGTCGACCGCGATGTCTGCTACAGTCCGACACTGACGCGGGAGGTGTCCGCCTTCGTCTACGAGGACACGCCGGACTTCTTCGCCGACCCCTTCTTTCTGCAAGAGGCCGCCGCGGAGGTAATGGACCAGCTGAAAGACCCCGGGCAACAGGAGGGGGTGCGAAACAGTCGCAGCGCGCAGCTCTACAAGCGGGCCCTCGAGGTTGCCATGAGCAACCTCAAACCCCTCGTCGACGGGGGTGCCACGCTGGCCTTCGGCACCGACGCCGGACCGCCGGCACGGTTTCAGGGTTACTTCGAGCACATGGAGCTGTGGATGATGGTAGACGCCGGCCTCACGCCGATGCAGGTACTCGTGTCGGCCACGGGGGACGCCGCCCGGTGCCTCGGCCTCGAGCAGGTCGGCACCCTGACGGAAGGCAAGTGGGCCGATTTCGTTGTGCTGACGGCGGATCCGCTCGTCGACATTACCAACACTCGCTCCATCGAATCCGTGTGGATCGCGGGAAACCGGGTTCCGGCAAGGAACTAGCCGAACCAGACGACAACGAACAGATCAACAGGTGTGGAGATATCCATGAAAGCCATTCGAGCCTGTGGGCTCATCACAATTCTTGTCGGCGCCGTTGTGTCGAACACCGTCGCCCAATCCATTCCCACGCCCGAATCGGTATTCGGATCGCGTGTGGGTGCGGACTTCTTCTTGGCCACCTACGAGCAGTCCATCGACTACTTCCAGCGGCTGGCTGCCGCGAGCGATCGCGTGGAGTTGCGGGAAATCGGGAGAACTTCGGAAGGACGTCCCTGGTACATCGCGCTGATCTCCTCAGCGGAGAACCTCACCAACCTGGATCGCCATCGCGAGATCGCTCGGCAGCTCACACGGCCCGACGATCTCACGGACGACGCCGCACGGGCGCTTGCCGCAGAAGGCCGCGCCATCGTTCATATCGACGGCGGGTTGCACGCGTCCGAGGTCGCACACGGCCAACACACGATTCAGTTGGCCTACGATCTCGCCACCGGCGATGCCGACCCGGAGATTCAGGCCATTTTGGATAACGTCATTCTTCTGCTGTGGCCGTCGATCAATCCCGACGGCCAGACCCTGGTTGCCGATTGGTACCGGTCAAACCTGGGGACGCCCTACGAAGTGGCCTCAATGCCGCGGCTGTACCAGAAGTACATCGGGCACGACAACAACCGCGACGGATACATGTTGAGCATGATCGAGTCCCGGGCCGTCACACGAGTGCTTCGGGATTGGGAGCCGCAGATCATGTACAATCACCATCAAACCGCCCCCTTCCCTGCACGCATATGGATTCCCCCGTTTGCCGAACCCATTTCGGAATTCGTCCACCCGCTCATGTGGCGAACGGTGAACCTCATCGGGATGTCGATGGCCCAGGCACTGGAGGAGCGCGGACAAACGGGCGCCATGCACATGGGCACCGGGTTTGACAACTGGTATCCGGGGTTCCTGGACCACGCCAACAACTTTCACAACATCGCGGCGTTCATGACGGAGACGGGGCTGTATCGCTACGCCACGCCCCACTTCTACACTGTCAGCGACTTCCCCGAGCGCTCCCGGGATCTCCGCCCCCAATCTCTGTACTCGAGTCCCTGGACCGGCGGCTGGTGGAGGCTGCGGGACGCCGTGGAGTACATGTTGACGGCCAGCTTCTCCGTCCTCGACATGGCCGCAAAGTACAAGACGGACGTGCTGTACAATCGTTATCAGGCCGGTCGCGACGCGGTGGCGGCGTACCGTGAAGGCCCGCCGTACGCCTACTTCGTTCCCCAGAATCAGCGCGACCCCGTGGCCGCCGTCGAAATGCTGCGCCGTCTGGCCTTCAACGGTATCGAGATCTATCAGTTGCAAGGTGATGCGCAGTTCGAGGGACGATCCATCCCGGCCAATACGTGGGTCATCCCGATGGATCAGCCCAACGGGAATTTCGTCCGCCAGCTCTTCGCCGTGCAGGACTACCCGGACCTCCGGGAATTCCCCGAGGGGCCGCCAGACCAGCCCTACGACGTGGCCGGTTGGACCCTGCCGTACCAGATGGACGTGCGAATCATCGAAGCGGCGGCGCCCCTCTCCGACGCGCTCCGCAGCGCAATGACGCCCGTGCGGGGAGAGCCGGCACCGTGGAACACCGAAGGCGACGCGGCGTTGTTCGATTCACCTCCCGACGTCGGCTTCAACACCCATCCGGTGGCAGCCGGCATCCTGCCCCCTGCCGGCACCACGCAGGGCAGCGGTCCCGCCCTCGTGCTCGACCCCGCGCAGAATAATGTGTTCCGGGCGTTGAACGCCGCGTGGCGGCAGGGCGGACAGGTGCATTTCGCTCCGGGCTCCGCCGGCGACTCCGGAGCCGCAGGGGCCAGCGGCCGCTACGTGATCAGCAACTTGAACCAGACGGCAACCAATCAGCTCGTGACCGACTTCGCTCTCCGCGCGGCGCGGGGTCGGGTAAGCGGCACACCCATCGCACAGCCGCGCATCGGATTGTATCGCCCCTGGAATGCCAGCATGGATGAGGGATGGACGCGTTGGCTGCTGGAGATGTACGGGTTCCGTTTTCAGAGCGTGTACAACGCCGACGTGATCGCCGGTGACCTGCGACAGCGCTTCGACGTGATCGTCATCGCGGACATCCGCGGCCGTCAGATTCTCGAAGGCTACGCCAAGGGCAGCGTCCCGCCCCGTTATGCCGGTGGGATCGGGAAGGAAGGCGTCCGCGCCATCGACGGATTCGTACGGAGCGGTGGAACCTTGGTCACCATCAACAGCAGCAGTCTCTTTGCCATCGACCAACTGTTCCTCCCCGTAAAGAATGCGGTAAGCGGACTCGAGCGAAGCGAGTTCTACATGTCCGGTTCGATCGTGGAGATGCACACCGACCCCTCCCACCCGGTGATGTCGGGCATGCCGGAACGCAGCAAGGTGTTCGTGAGCAGGAGTCCGGTGTTCACCGTCACCGACGAGTTCAAGGGGTCGGTGTTGGCCAAGTACGCCAAGAGCGGCTCGCCGTTACTCTCCGGCTATCTTCTCGGCGAGGAGAAGGTGCAGGGGTACGCGGCGGCGCTGGACGTGCGCCACGGCGACGGGCGCGTGGTGTTGTTGGGGATGCGTCCCCAGTGGCGGGGCCAGCCGTTTGGCAATTTCCGGATTGTCTTCAACGCTGCACTCTATTCCGCCGAGGTCGCCGCCTTGACGCCGGCGAATGCTGACTTCTGGGAGGCGCCAAAGGAGGAAGAGGAGGAGGGGAAGAAAGAGGAAACGATAAACCAAGCGCGGTAGCGGTGCCCATCCTTGCGACCAGTTACTCGGGGACGCATGTTCCCAGGATTCAGCGTCCTGGACGGACCGTGGAATCAGAGAGATTCGGCGCAGCGCTGCGATGAGATCCGGCCCCCGTATTCGGCAACACGTCAAGAAAGCCGTCTTGACGATCCACCGACGGTTCCTGTGGCATGTGCTGGTGAGCTACTTGGGGGCGTCCTGGCTCATACTGCAAGTCACCGATCAGGCTGTCTCCCACTCCGTGCTGCCAAACTGGGTATACGTGGTCATGCTTGTGCTCTTGGTGCTTGGCCTCCCCCTCGTTCTCGAGGCCGCTTGGATTGAGAGCCGTTCCAGACCATCCTCTGCTGTTGATTCAACTCTGCTGCCAGATTCGGCTGAGCTTCCCGTTCAGCGTGCCGAATGGTACGGTCACAAGTGGACTCACGCCGCGCTGCAGCTCTTTAGATGGAAATGGGCGGTAGGAGCGGGCGCTTTCGTGATCCTGGCTACCATCACAGCCGGCCTGCTGCAGCTCCGCTCCGCGGGACAGCCTGCGAGAACCGATCCGGAGGTTGTGGCTGTGTTCCCCTTCCGGGTTTCCGGTGCCGACCGGTCACTCAGTTTCCTGCGAACGGGAATGATTGATCTGCTAGCTGCAAAACTGACCGGGGATGGCGGACTCCGAGCAGCAGATCCTCAGTCGGTTCTCAGTGCCTGGGCGGTGATCGCTCTCGCAGACAGCGTAGATCTATCCGAAGACCAGCAGTTGAGAATTGCCGAAGAACTCGGGGCCGGCCGGGCCGCGTTCGGGTCAATCGTCGGCACACCAACCAATGTGATCATCGAGGCAAGACTTGCCGTCGTTCCCGAGGGAGCCATTCGTGCCGTGGCGGAGGCGGGTGGGCCCGCAGACAGCCTGCTCAAACTGATCGATCGACTCACCGCCGAACTCATGGCTCGCGAAGCCGGCGAAGTCGAGAGCCGTCTCGACATGCTCACGACTACGTCTCTACCCGCCCTCAGAGCTTATCTGGAAGGCCAGTCCGCGCATCGACAAGGCCGCTACGCGGATGCGCAGCGTCACTTCGTTCGGGCGCTGGAGTTGGATTCCACGTTTGCCCTTGCCGGGCTTCGGCTGCCGTCGTCCGGCAGCTGGGCTGGCGAGCCGATGAAGAAGATGGGCTTAGAGGCCGCTTGGAACTGGCGGAATCGACTGAGTTCAAGAGAGCGACTCTATCTCGTTGCCGTGGTCGGACCGCAATACCCCAAGCCCTCACGACTCGCCGATTACTTGGAAGCATGGGAAGAGGCCGCAGATGCCGCTCCAGACGGGGCAGAGGCGTGGTTCGAACTCGGCGATCTGTATTTTCATTGGGGTGCGATGTTGGACATTGACGATTCGCATCGTCAGGCGGCCACCCTCTTTCAACGAGCACTATCCATCGACCCGCGCTACGCCTCGCCCCTCGGTCATCTCGTGGAACTATCGGCCCTACGGCGGGACACTCTCGCGGTCCGGCAGCTACACACACGATACTCCGCCGTCGATTCGACTGGGGCGGTCGCTCATTACCTACACTGGCTCGTAGAACGAACCCTCTCTACAAACTCCGGCGGCCTCGAGAACACCCCTCCGTTCTTCGAGATGCCACGGGCGAGCCTGCGACGAATCATCGGTACCGGCCAACGCTTCGGTGTAGCCGTCGAGGACGCCGTCGAGGCGGCAACGATACTGAGAAGTCTGGGTGGCAACCAATCGCAGCGTCGCTCGATATCTGCAACCCTCCACGCACTCGAACTAAACCGCGGTCGCCCAGGCGCGGCGCTGGAGCTCACTTCTGAACTCCAGATCGGTGAACCGCTCCCCAGGGATTATCTGCGGCGCCGCCTGCTGGATGCGCTGTACTGGGACGGAAACCGCACGGCGGCGCAAGCAGCAACCGACACCCTCACCGCCTGGAGTGACGCTGATCTCGCAAACACCGCCGCCAGTCGCAAACCACAGTTTGCGGACATCTGTACGGTCGCGATCTGGCGCCTGGAGCACGCTGACACCGCAAACGCGCGCGAGGCAATTGAAAAACTCCGCATGGCGCGGATACCTGAGGACGGGCCGCGGACAGTCACGGCTGCTGCGACGTGCGTCGTCATGCTCGAGGCGTTACTAGCACACCGCCAAGGTCCGAACCACGCTACCGACGCCCTGGCAAGTCTCGACACGTTGATGCGCTCAGGTCCGGCGGGCCTGCGGACGGGGCCGGCCCGAGTCCTGACCCGATCACCGGGAGTGTTGCAGACGACGACCGGACTGGCCGGGGGCGGGCTTGAAGACTTCGGGAACCTCATTGTTGCCCGCCTGCACGAGGAACACGGTGAGTTCGCAAAGGCTCTCACAGCCGCCCGACGCAAACCGTATTACTGGAATGCTACGGGCTATCTGTCATCATATCTGCGGGCAGAAGCCCGGCTCGCCACGCTGGTCGGTGATCGTGACGGAGCAATATCGGCATACGATCATTACCTGAGGCTGAGGTTTCAGCCGGAACAGGCAATCCAGGATGAGGTGGACCGTGCGCGGCGCGAACTTGCCAGACTGACAAACGACATCCGATGATCGCCCCGCAAGTCCGTGGTGCTGTCGTCCTGCTGGCGCCATGGATCTTCGCCTTGGAACCGTCTTCCACAAGCGCCCAGGTAAACATCGAGAGGTTGCGAAGTGGCGACACTCCGCCTGGAATGTCCGGCTTCGTGGGGATGGACCTCTCCGCTCGGACTGGAAACGTGGAGATTGTAGAGTTCGAACCGAATGGTGCAGTTACCTATGCCAGTGCACATCGCACCACGGTGCTCATCGGATCCGCCAGTTTCGGTTGGCAGGGACGGGAGTCTTTTTCCAATGAGGCCCTGCTGCACGTGCGACAGGTGTTTCGCACCCAGGAACAACTGCGGCCCGAGATTTTTGCGCAGGTCAACTACGACAAGCCGCGACTACTGACTTTTCGCGGACTGTTCGGTGCCGGTATTCGGGTGCGTCTCCACCAATCCGACGCGAATCAGCTGTGGCTGGGATCTGGCTACATGTTCGAACACGAGCGCCTCGGGCTTCCAGATACCGCCGCACATTCAGATCAAACGTCGGTCCATCGATGGAGCAATTATGTCTCAATGGTAATCGGCATAGGAGACAGATCGCGAATCACGTCGGCCATGTACGTGCAGCCGCGATTCGATGCACCCAAGGACGTGAGGCTATTGAGCCAGAGTACCCTAGCCGTTGGGATCAGTGGCCAATTCTCTCTCGTAGTGAGCTTCGACATGCACTATGACAGCCGCCCACCCGACGACATTCACTCGCTCGACACAAGGTTGGAAAGCGGTGTCTCGGTGGGGTTTTAGGCTGGGGGACCCCTACCGCGACAGGCGGGGACCACACCCGCAACCTTCAACCCGCAGCCTCACTCGTAACGCAGCGCTACCATGGGGTCCACGCGCGACGCCCGCCGGGCCGGAACGTAGCTCGCCGCCAACGCTACGACCGTCAACAGGACGGCCACGCCGACAAACGTCACTGGGTCGACGACGGACACCCCGTTCAGCAGGCCGGCCAAGGGACGCATCGCCACGACGCTGAGGCCGAGACCCACCACCACCCCGATACTCACCATCGTCATACCCTCCCGGACCACCATGCCGACCACCCGGCTCCGGTCAGCGCCCAACGCCACCCGTATCCCCACCTCCCGTGTTCGCCGGGCGACGGAGTAGGCTACCACGCCGTAGAGGCCGATGGTGGCGAGCACCATGGCGAGAATCCCGAAACCCGCCAGGAGAAACGCCGCCATCCTCGGGGCAAACAGCATGATGCCCAAATGTTGCTGCATGGTCTTCGCCTCGAACAGCGGCACGCTACTGTTGAGCGCCTTGACCTCGCGCCGGAAGACTTCCGGCATCGCGCCGGGATCACCTGTCGTGGCGGCGACAACCGACACGAAGAGGAGCCGGGCACCCTCCTGGGCGAACGGCAGCCACACGTGGCGCCGCGGGGCCTCTCCCAACGTCCGGACCTTGGTGTCCTGCGCCACCCCCACGATCTCGATGGGAGGATCCGCCGGGCCCCACCGGAACTGCCGACCCACCACGTCCTCCGTTCCCCAGATCTGCCGCGCCATCGCGGCGCTCACGATCGCCACATCCGGCGACGCTTCCGTATCGTGCGAGTTGAAGGCTCGTCCTCGGAGAATCGGAATGTCCATGACGTCGAAGAACTCCGGCGTCACGGCGGTGTAGTCCGTTTCCAGCGCGTCGGTGCCGGCCGGCAACTGGTATCCGTCCACGATCACGTCTTGGGTCTGGAGACTCGCAGCCAGCGGCACACGGTCCGCCAGCGCGACGGCCGACACCCCGGGATGCGTCTCCAACCGCCGTGCCAACTCGTAGAGGAACTCCCGCCCGTCTTCCTCACCGTTTCCCCCCATCAGGTGGCCCACCGTCGCAATGGCCACGCTCTCCGTTTCGAAGCCGGGATCGACACGCTGGGCGGTGAGCAATCCCCGGAGAAACAACCCCGCGGCGATCAAGAGAACCAGGGACACGCCCACCTGGCTCACCACCAGGACATTGGTCAACCCGAACCGGCGTCTCACCCGACCATGAGGCCGCGTGTCGTCCTTGAGCGTGGATACCACGTCGGGACGCGATGCTCGTAGCGCCGGCGCCAATCCGAAAATTGCACCTGTGGCGATCGACAGGACCACGGTGAATGCCAGCACTCTGACATCGAGCGTCAGGTCCACGGCAATGGGAAAGCCCACCGGTGGGCGGAACGACGTGATGAACATCGCCGTCCAATAGGCCAGCGCCAATCCGACCGCGCCGCCGAAGGCTCCCAGCAGCGTGCTCTCCGTCAGCAGCTGCGACACGAGCCGCCGTCTCGTGGCACCCAGCGCCAGGCGCACAGCCACCTCCCTGCCGCGCGACGAGGCCCGGACGAGGAGCAGGTTGGCCAGGTTGGTGCACGCCACGAGAAGCACCAGCCCCACCACGGCCATCAAGAGGCCCGCCACCGGATAGAGCACCGCATCGATGAACGGGTGCAGCCGAACGTCCGCCGCCGCCATCGTGACGATGTTCCGATCGGTGTTCGTGTCCGGATGCTTCTCGGTAAGCTGCCGGCCCAGCAGTTCCATCGCCGCCGCCGCTTGGGCTACGGTCACGCCGGGTTGAAGCCGGGCCGTGACGGAGAGGGAATGAGATCCGCGAGACTGGACGATTCGTCGCATGTCCGAGTCGATGAGGGTCGCCGTGCCCCACGGCATCCAGAACTCCATCGTGAAGCCTATCATGGAACCCGAGAAGCCCTCGGGCCCCACTCCGACGATGGTCACGGGACGCCCGTTCAGCCGCACCGTGGTTCCCACTATATTGGGATCACTGCCGTGCCGCCCCTGCCACGCTTGGTGGCCCACGATGGCCACCGCTTCCGACGCGCCGAACTCGTCCTCCCGGGAGTCGAAGCCCCGGCCCAGCGCGGGAGACAATCCCAGCACCTCGAAGAAGTCGGCGGACACATACTCCACGAACACCGTCTCCGCCCCTTCGTCGTTCAACAGGCTCACGATCATGGCGCTGTGGGCGACCGCTCCGGAAAAGAGATCCGTCCGATCGCGAATGTCGACAAAATCCGGATACGACGACACCATGGGGGTTTCACCGTCGTCCTCGGTGGTGAAGATCCGCACCAACTCCGACGGATTCTCATACGGCAACGGCTTGAACAGCACCGCGTTGACGATGCTGAAGATGGCCGTGTTGGCGCCGATACCGAGACCCATGATCGCAATGGCGATCGCCGTGAACCCCGGGCTCTGACGCAATCGTCGCGCGGCATAGCGCATGTCCTGCAGGAACGATCCGAGCATGGTTCCTCGACGTCTGCGGGTTACAGGGTCGCGACTCGGCGCCGGGCTGTGGTGGCGGAACCGCTCGCTAATTTGGTGGAGCGGAAAGCTCGCGAGCTGCATCCAGTACCACACCCGGGCCCGAAAGAGGCCCCTGCTCTGCACCCGGGCGAGGAACAGCTCGGCGAGCTCGTCTGCAAGCTCGTGCCGGCCACGCCGGGCGAAATAGCGGGTGAGCAGCCAAGCCGCGACACGGGGGGGACCGACGGTGTCAGGCGTGCGACGCATGGTCAACCGTCCAGTATGGGATCGAGGCCTTCGGTGAGACTCGCGAGCGTCCGGCGCGACTCCTTGAGTCGCTCGATGCCCGCCGGCTCCAGCTTGAAGTACCGCCGTACGCGACCCCCTTCGTCAGCGCTGGGGTCCACGAGGCGCGAGCTGAGCAGCCCCTTCTTCTCGAGCCGCGTCAGGGCGATGTGGACGGCGGCCGGCGCGACGCTCTTCCCGGTGCGCTCCTCCAGCTCCAACACGACCGGCACGCTGTACGACTCGGCTCCTAACCGCAGGATGGTCAGGAGGACCTGGTGTTCGAATTCTCCCAGAGCTTCTCGTCCCATGTGTGTGCCTCACCCAGAGTCGTTGACTAACAAAGCTAGTGTTAGTCTCCTTACGGGCGGTTCGGCGACAGGTTTCAGCACCAGGTCCTCCAAGTCGGCGTGATGTCTATCCCTTTGTCAATAAACGACTTAAAAAGACAATGGCCACGGAATCCACGGAAAGCACGGAAACCCCGCCCTACCCTGCCTCCTGTTGTGGTGTTGACCACGGGCCGATGGGGTTGGGAGGGGAAACACCCAATGTGGGTGGTGCGGGGGTCCGTGCGTTCCGTGGGTTCCGTGGCCATTCCGGGGTGGTGCCGGGGGATGCCCCACTGTGCCCGGTGCAGGGGTCTGGCCTAGCGGTACCCGTCGGCCTGGAAGTTGAAGAGCTCTGCGTAGAGCCCTCTCCCTTCAAGCAACTCCTGGTGGGTGCCCTGTTCCAGCAGCCGGCCCTTCTGGAGAACGAGAATCCGATCGGCCATTCTGACGGTGGAGAACCGATGGGAGATGAGGACGGTGAGCCTTCCCCGGGTCAGTTCGGCAAACCGCTGGAAGGCCTCGTACTCCGACCTGGCATCGAGTGAGGCGGTGGGCTCGTCCAGAATGAGCATCTGGGCCTCACGCATATAGGCCCGGGCCAGCGCCACCTTCTGCCACTCGCCGCCCGAGAGATCGATGCCACCCTTGAAGCGGCGTCCCAGCTGCTGGTCGAACCCGTCTTCCAGACTCCCGGCCACGGTGTCGGCCAGGCTGCGGGCGGCGGCGGACCGGACGCGGTCCATGTCTCCGATCTGGTCCACCTGCCCCACCCCGATGTTCTCCTTGAAGAGAAACGAATACCGAATGAAGTCCTGGAAAATGACTCCGACGTTGGCACGCAACTCGTCGAGGGCATACTCGCGGAGATCCACCCCGTCCAACAGCACCCGTCCCTCGTCGGGGTCGTAGAGCCGGGTCAGGAGTTTGACGATCGTCGTCTTGCCGGCCCCGTTCTCCCCAACCAACGCCACCGATTCGTTCGGATGGAGCTCAAAGTGCAGATCGCGTACGGCGAAGACGTTCGACCCCGGGTACTTGAAGCTCACGCCATCGAACACGAATCCGTGCGCGATGGGCTTGGGCACGGCCGCGGCGTCGGGCTTCGAGTACACCCGCGGTTGAATCTCGAAGAACAAGAACAGATCACGGATGTAAAGGCTCTGCCCGTAGATCTGCGAGAGCGTGAGAAGCACTTGCTGGATCAGTCCCCGGCTCTGGCGGAAAGATCCCATGAGGAACGTCAACACCCCGATGGTGAAGACCCCGGCGGGTGTCTGGTGTCCGATGATGGTGTAGTAGATGATCACTGCGTAGCCGCCGTACAGGCCCAACGAACCGACGGTGGCCAGCAGGATGCCTACGGCGGTCCGCTTGACCGCCAGCCGCTTGTTTTCCAGCAGAAACTGCTCGGCGCTCTCTCGGTACCGCCCGACGAGGTAGGGCGACAGGCCGAAGAGTTTGACCTCCTTGGCCGACGCGTCATTGGCGGCGATGTACTTGAGGTAGTCCAGCATGCGCCGGCTCTGGGTCCACCGATGGCGCAACAAGTACCCCAACGTGGCGAAGTGGGTCTCGCCGAAGAACGCCGGCAGCACAGTGACGACCAGGAGCGCGATCAACCAGGGAACGTAGATGACCAACGCCGTAACGAGTGAAAGCAGCGTGATGATGGACTGGAGCAGGCCGAGAATCTGGTGGAGGAAACCGATTCCGTTATATGTCTGCTGCCGCGCACGTTCCAGTTGATCGTACGTGTCGGGATCCTCGAACTGCGCTACATCCAATTTCGCGGCGTGCTCCATGATCTGGACCGACACCTGGTTGTTGAACAGCTCCCCCAACAGCCCCTCAGCCAGGTTCGTGCCTCGTGATATGGCGTCCGCGGCGACGGCGATTCCCAACTCGATGGCCACCAGCGTCCAGAGGTGGGGCCAATCCACCGGCTGTCCCGAACGGTAATAGAGCTCAACCGCCTCGATGATGAGCTTGCCGATCCACAGCAGCGACACCGGTACGAGGGCCTGGATGAGTCGGAAGACCAGAATGGAAACGATGTACGCCGGTTGCGTGCGGTACACCATCTTGAGGAGCGGGCCGACGTACCGCAGGGCGCTGAACCGATCACGCCAGGAAGTCGGCGGCTCCGGTAGCTGCACTCCCCGACCACGTCGCCGCCCGTCGCGGGAGGGTCCGGTAGAACTCATGGCTTAGAAGAAAGCGCCTTGCCGGACGAACCGGCAAGGCGCGGAGCCCTGTGGCGGCGGTGGGGTCTACTCGTGTCCCAGTGCTTGGATGGGATCCATGCGGGCCGCACGCCGCGCCGGCCACATGCCGAAGAACACGCCGATGGCAGCACTGAATGCGAACGCCACGATCACGGCATTGAGGGACACCACGGTGGCCCAACCTCGGAAATGGGACAGGGCCATCGCCGTGCCCGCTCCCACGGCCACCCCGATACTGCCCCCCACGAGGCACAGCGTCACGGCCTCCACCAGGAACTGCAGGAGGATGGTCCGTCGCTTGGCACCCAGCGCCTTGCGGATCCCGATCTCTCTCGTCCGCTCCGTCACCGAAACCAGCATGATGTTCATGATCCCGATACCACCCACCAGGAGGCTCACCGCCGCGATGCCGGCCAGCAGAAACGTGAAGGTCTGGGTCGTCTCCTGCTGCGCCGAGAGATATTCGGTGCGGTCGCGAATCTGAAAGTCGTTGGTGGCACCCGGTTGAATGTTGTGCTCACGCCGCAGCACGCGCTCGATGCCGATCATGGCCACAGTCATGGAATCCGGATCCATCACCTGGACCGTTATGGCCCGAAGCCGGTTGGTGCCGAACACACGGAATTGGCCGGTCTCGAAGGGAATGAGTACCTGTTCGTCGGGATTATTGTGGCCCTGCGCGCCCTTCTCGTTCAGCAGTCCGATGATCTCAAAGGGGATCCCACGAATGTCGAGCTCCTGGCCGATCATGGCGGGACCGTTGGCACCCAACATGTCCGGCACTGCGCTTCCCAACACCACGAAGCGGCGCCGCGCCGCGTTGTCCGCCTCGGTGAACATCTCGCCGGCCACGACATGTTGGTTCTGGATGGCGACGTACCTGGGCGTGGACGCCATCACGGTCACGTTGGCGTTCACGTTGCCAAATTCGATCTGTTGGTTGCGCGAAAGCTCCGGCACCACCGCATTGAGGGCGTATCCCTCCTGGGCCAGCGCCTTGTAATCCTCCGTCGTCACACTGACGCGATCGCCCCGGGCCACCCCGTGAGTCCACGACTGCCCGGGATACACGGCGAGGAGGTCCGTCCCCAGCGCCTGAATCTGCTCTTCCACTGCGGCCTGCGCACCAGACCCCAGGGCCACCATCGTGATGACGGCCCCGACCCCGATCACCATACCCAGCATCGTGAGAAAAGAGCGAAGGGGATTCGCTCGAATGGCTCCGAACGCGACTCTGATCGTTTCCATGTGTGGCCCGCCTCCTGGTGGAAGCTCGCTAGCGCTGCGCTACCCTCATCGGCCCGGCGGGCCGCCACCACCACGTTGTTGACCACCCGACGAACCTGCGGCGGACAGCACCACGATGGAATCGGTGGCCGACAGGCCCCTGAGAACCTCACTATAGTCTAAGTCCGTCAGCCCGGTGCGAATAGAGGTAGCGGTGGGGACGCCGTCGCGCATCACAAAGACGATGTAGTCCCCGCCAAATTCGAACACACCGGTGGGCGTGGTCTGTTCGACGCGGTTGAAGTTCCGGGGTGGACCACCGCCGCCGCCAGCCGCCTCGCGGAGGCGGCCGAGGATCTCACGCTCGGCATCGCTCAGAGACCGCATCGCTTCCCGGCCGCCCTGGAGCTTCTCGAGGACGGGGGTCACTTCGTCTAACGTGAGCCCCGCCGGAAGCGGCACCTCCTGTCCCCTAAACGAGACCATGACGCCGGAGGGACCGTCGTCCTCCGAATCCGCGGCGGCAAGGGCTCTGCCTCCACGGTCTTGGGGGGGTGGTCCGGCAAGCTGGGCCTCCACGGTTTCCATGTCCAACCCCAACACGGCCGCGGCCGACGCCACATCGCCCAGCGTGCGGAGGGCGACGTTGGGCACGGCCAACACCCCGGTGCGGGACCCGATGTGAATCTCGACCTCCGAGTTCATGCCCGGCCGGAGGAGGGCGCTCTCGTTGGAAATCCGGATGAGCACCGGGAACATGGTCACGTTCTGTTCGGTGAGGGCCTGTGGCTCGATCTTGAGCACTACTCCTTCGAACGGCTGGTTGGGGTACGCGTCCACCCGAATGGTGACGGGAAGCCCGGGAGCGATCTTGCCGATGTCGGTTTCGTCCACCAGTGTCCGGACCTGAACCGTATCCAGATTGGCCATGAGGAGCAGGATCTCACCACCACTCACCCCGCTGGTGGCCGACTGGATCACGGACCCGACCTCAATGTTCCGCTCCAGGATCACGCCGGTGGCGGGAGCCCGGACCTCGGTGTCTTCGAAGGCGATCTCCGCGTCCTCCAAGGAGCGCTCCGCCCGGACCAACGACGCGGCGGCGTTCGCCTGTCCCAGCCGGGCGTCGTCGTACTCCTGCTCGGTGATGGACTGGGTCTCGAAGAGCGCTTCCGCCCGGCGGAGCTGGGCCTCGGCGTTGCTGAGTTGGGCCTGCGCCACCTCGAGGTCCGCCTGTGCCTGGGTCAGGGCGCTCCGCGGAAACCGCTGGTCCACCCGGACCAGGAGGTCGCCGCGGGTCACGGCGTCGCCGGTTTCAACCCGCACGTCGAGGATCTCACCCGATGCCTTGGACTTGACCTCGACGATGAGGATGGGCTCGATGGAGCCCGCCGCACTGGCGGACACCGTGATGTCTCGGGAAGTGACGGGAACCAGCTGATACACCGGCTCTTCGATCACCTCCGTACACCCTATGGTCACGACCGCCATGGCCGCGAGGAATGTTCTCATATCTACTCTTCCGCTTCGTGCTACCTCGAATGGGACCAACCGGCGGTGGAACGCACTGAATACGCCCGAGCCGTCGCGGATGTTGCCGGAGAAGAAGTTATCGATCGTGGGCTCCGATATGAAGCGGAACATGCCGAGGAACCGCCGCTCCGCGTCGGAGACCCTGCCAACACCCCAGTCGCCCTGAACGTACATTTGACAATCACGAAGTTCCTCCGGATTTCTCGGTGCTGCCGTGGCCGGTACTCGAGGTCGCCGGTTGGCCGCCCAAGGCGGCGTACGAAGTAGACAGGCCGTGGAGGGCCTTTGTTAGGAGCGGCGGGCTAACACTCTGCCTGGGATAGATGTCCTCAATACACAGCAGGGAGAGACCGGAGGATCCGACCCCTGACGCCACCTACGTCGTACGAGCGCGCAGGGGTGATGCCGCGGCATTCGAGGCGCTGGTGCGCCGGCATTATCGGGCCGCATATGCCGTGGCCCTGGCACAGCTCAGCAACGGCATGGATGCCGAGGACGTCTGCCAGGACGCGTTTCTAAAAGCCCTCGAGCGGATCGAGGATTGCCGGGAGCCGGAGAAGTTCGCATCGTGGTTGCTGCAGATCGTGCGGAACAGGGCTCACAATTATCGGGACTACCGTCGGGTGCGTGCGGCAGCGAGTCTGGAGGCCACCTGGGCGGCCGGTCCCGATGACTCGGCGAAAGACGCGGAGCAGGCGGACCTGAGAGAGAAGCTCGAAGGTGCCCTGGCCCAGCTGAGTGAGGTACAACGGCAGGTAGTCTTGCTCCACGATTTGGAGGGGTTGAAGCATCGAGAGATCGCCGAGCGCTTGGATATCTCGGAAGGCATGTCACGTCAGCACGTGTTCCATGCCCGCAAGGCGCTGAGGCGACTCATGGGTGACCAGGCCTTGAAGGAACACTTCGATGAATGACCCACAAGATCGGCCGATTGATTTCTCCTCGGTAGATCCCACTGCGGACCCTGAACGGTTCGACCGGTTGGTCGAAGCGGTCATCGCCCAGGCGGCTGACGAGCTGGCCGCACGGCGCATGCAGGCAAACCCGGTTCTGCAGATCGCGGCGTGGAGAAGGCCCATGTTGGCGGCAGCGGCGGTGGTGGCAGTCATCGCGGGGACCGTCCTCACGCAGGTTCGAGTGCCTGAGAGCATCTCGACGCCGGAGACCGACGGGATCGCCGAGGCCGTCGGCATTCCCGTGGAGCTGGCCCAGTGGCTGTGGGACGGAACGGTTCCATCCACCACCGATCTATTCGGCGTGTTCGAGGAGTGAGCGTGAGTAAAGCACCCGAACCAACCAGACGCCTCCGGATGGAGGCCATCGGCCTGCTCGTGATGGCTCTCGCAGTGGGGGTTCTCGCCGGCGTCGCCGGAGAGCGGTGGCGCGTCAGCCGCCAGGGACCGGAGCAGACGGGGCTTCGACGGGATTCGGGGTTCCTCCCACCGCCCTTTGATCGGATTGGCCTCACCGAAGACCAGCAAGAACGCGTAGAGCGAATTCTCCAGTCGCGGCGGGACCGCACCGACTCCATCATGCGAGACATGCTCCCTCGGATCCACGTCCATGTCGACGATGTCCGGTCGGAGATCGCGGACATCCTCACCGAGGAACAGTTGGAGCTGTTGGACCGCGAGTTCGAATCTAGGCACCGCCGGAGAGGAGACTCGGGTGGGAGGAGAGATTATTGGCGCGGCGGTCGCCGACGACCTTCAGAAGGCGGTCGGTCTCCCCAACGTCCCAACTGAGCCCGCGGCAATCACGTCGAAACCCCGCGGGGCTCCTTCCAAATGCAATACGCCGGCAAGATCGAAGGCGACACCATGTCGGGAACGGTGAATACGCCCCGAGGTGAGTCGGAGTGGACGGCAAAGAAGGTGGAGACCTAGTACAGCCGGATCTTCGCAATCCTTCCCTCGGGTCCCACGGCCCACCCGTTGGCGGCATCCGCAAAACCCACGGCCCAATAGCTCAGGGTGTCGAGGCGTTGCCAGGTGCCGCCGTCGTCCAGGGAGTAGGCCGCTCCCTGCGGACCGACCGCCACCAATGTCGCTTGCGTACCCGGCACGAATGACGCCCCATAGGCGGCCCCCGCAAACGCCAAGGGCCCGCCCACGCTCCACGTCCTCCCGCCGTCCCCGGTGGCGATCACGTTCTGCGTGTAACCGACGGTGTCGCGGATATCTCCCCCCACCGCCACGCCGTGTGCGTCGTCTCGGAACACCAGTGAGGTGATCCCCGACGTCGCCGAGCCGCTCAGCATGGGAACCTCCACGGCGGACCAGCTGTCTCCGCGATCGGTGGTGGTGATAACCCGAGCCGTGTCCCCCGCCCCGGTGCCGATGGACGCAGTTCGGTTGCCGTGCACCACGAGGCAGGTACCGCTGGCAGCGAAACCGCCCTCACTGCCCCTCGCCGCAGGAAGGGCCTCCGGGGGAATCGGATCCCAGTTGGAGCCGCCGTCCGTAGTGCGCATGACGATCAGCCGACCGTCGACGGCATCACTGTACGCCAGGCCATGGTCTGGATCGAAGAAATCCAAGCAATCGAAAAATGCCGTGGGGATCGTGTTGGTGAACTGCAGCGTCCAGTTTCTTCCGGCGTCCGTCGTCTTGTAGATGCGGGACATGTCCCCCGTTCCGGCACTCAGCAAGTACGCCGTGTTGGCATCCACGGCGTGGACATCTCGAAACTGCAGGGTTTCGAGACCGGGCACGATGCCCGCCTCCCACTCCGCGCCGCCGTCGACGGTGCGGGCATAGGTCGCCTCATGCCCGCTCACCCACACCACGTTCTCGTCGACAACGCTCACCGCCTGAAGCAGTGCGGTGGTTCCGGATGCTTGGAACTCCAACACGGGATTCGGAAGTGGGGAAACCTCCCCTGCACATGCAGCACCGAGCAGCACGAGCCCGAAGGCGCAAGCCCGTGGCAGCCGCACCTCACATGGCATTGGGATTATCCGATCGCGCCGAGGCCCCCATGATCAGGCGGAACCCCTTGAGCTCGCCGGAGTCGTCGCGGAGGAACTTCCACTCCTTCCCCTGCTCCTTCCCGGCATCAATCGCCTCCATCATCGAGAAGAATTGGCGTTTGATGCTCCGATTGGGGTACCAGATGATCCCGGCGCCGATGACACCTGCCACCACGTGGGACACCAAAGTCTCTAACAGCTCCATGCGTGCGCTCCCGTTCGACGGGTTGGCCTACGATTCAAGCAGTCCAGGGGGTCAACAATACAGGACGCCGGGGCCGGCGACCAGGTTTCGCGCTCGGTTGCCGTCCAGGCAAACGGATGTGCGCCAGACTCCGAGGTCATCGTCGGTGGGACGATCCCATGGCCAGGCGCCTAATCATGACAGACAGGTCCTGAACATTGAAGTTTTAATGAAACCTGCGTGATGACGACCTTACCCCGCTTGCGGTATTCATCTATAATGGTGCCGTTGAACAACTCCCATCCCAAGGAGCCCTTGATGCGCAAGACCTGGTTGACCGGTGTGCCCGCCGGATTGCTGATCGGCATGCTCGCCGGGCCGGTGGCGGCCCAGGAACAGGAGGGACCGCAGGTCCTCGAGGTGGGCCAGATGGCGCCCGATTTCGAGTTGGCCGGCGCCACCCGGTACGGCATCCTGCGTGACCCGGTGAAGCTGAGCGATTACCGGGGCAAGACCGTGGTGCTCGCGTTCTTCTTTCGAGTGCGAACCCGTGGCTGAACGATTCAAATGCATGCGTACCGTGATCAGTACGCAACGCTCTTCCACGGTGGCCGCGACATCGTGCTCATCGGCATCAGCACCGACACGCCTGAAGCCCTCGGGTCCTGGGCCCGGGACGACGAGTTTCCGTTCCTCTTTGCCAGCGATCCGGGCTCGGAGGTAGGCCAGCAGTTCGGTGCCTTCCGGGAGATGCGGGACGGAGGTCTCATCGACAACCGAACCCTGTTCGTCATCGACCCCGAGGGTCGGATTGCTTGGCGGGCCGTGCCGTTCCGTGAGGTGGACCCCACGGCCTATGTGGAGCTGGGCGATGTCCTAGACCGCATCGCCTCGATCTCCGAAGAAGACGAGAGACAGTAGCCACCGACCGGCCTTCCGTCGCCGTTCGGCAAGCTCCCCAAGGGCCCGGCATCCGCCGGGCCCTCTTCTTTGGGGCCGAATTGTGATGAAAGGCTTTGACTTACGCTCCCATCGGCTACTAAGATTGGA
This sequence comes from Gemmatimonadota bacterium, assembly GCA_039589615.1. Lineage (GTDB taxonomy): Bacteria > Gemmatimonadota > Gemmatimonadetes > Gemmatimonadales > GWC2-71-9 > B3T1B10. The sequence continues at coordinate 36,727 of JBDHHA010000011.1, read as the reverse complement.
CAGCTCCGACCCCCGTGGGAGCCGATCTTGCGGTACGTGCCGCAGGACCGGGGTGTTGTTGTTTGTCCAGAACGGAACCGCGTGTGACGGAAACCACCGACCCCGAGTTTCTGACGGATACCACGCTCGTCGAGCGGGCGATGCACAGGATGGCCAAATGCCATCGTGCCATCATCCTCTACCTGGCGAACAATCCGGTCTACCATGAGGCCGTCCGCAACGTCCAGGCGGCGTTCCACGAGCTGTGGGAGGAGGAAGATCAGCTTCTCATCCACGTGACGGAAGACGGCCTCGTGTGGAACGGTAAACTGATCATCGAGGAAGAGAACAAGGGGGACAGCATCTCCTGGGTGCTGTTCAAGGACGGCGTGCGCGGGGTGGTCTTCGAGCCCTCTGTGGAGGACGACGAGCTCGTCCGATTTCTGTCGGCCATCCACCAGACACGCAACCTCCCCGAGGACGCCGACGACGACCTCCTCACACTTTTGTGGCACGAGGAATTTCAGTACATCAAGTACGACTACATCGATGTCGGGCTGGACGATCAGCGACCGCTGGAGCATTCAGACCAACACGAAGAGGCTCCCCTGGTCAGCTCCGTGCAGCAAGAAGTCGCAGAGGAAGCCAAGCGGCCCGAGGGCATCGTCAACATCGAAGATTTCGACTCCACGCTCCATTTCCTCGATGACGACGAGATCCAATACCTCGACAGCGAGATCGAGCGAGAGTACAACCAGGATCTCCGCCGCATCGTGCTCTCCGGCCTGTTCGACGTGCTCGAGCTGCAGCACGACCAAACGGGTTACGACGAAATCGTCACCATCCTCGAGGACTTCATCCCGTACCTTCTCGGCGCCGGCGATTTCCAGTCGGTGGCATATATCCTCCGGGAGGTGCAGGTCGTCATCCAGCGTTCCGAGCGCTTGCGGCCCGACCATCGCGAGAAGCTGGCAACCTTCGCGACCAAGCTGTCCGATCCGGAGGCTCTGGACCAACTCCTCCAGACCCTCGACGAAGCCCACGTGCATCCCACCGAGGAGGACCTGGGAGCGCTATTCAGCGAATTCCAGCCCAAGGCGATGGAGACCATCCTCGCCTGGCTGCCGCGCCTCTTGAACGAGCGAGCGAAGGACCTCCTCGCCCGGGCCACCGATCAACTCGCCATCGCCCATCCCACGGCCGTGAAGCGGTCCCTCAACTCCGAGGACCGTACCGTGGTTCTGGGTGGGTTGGGTCTCGTCACCCGACTCAAGCTCACCACCCTGGGCCCGGACCTGGGCAAGCTCATGTCCCACGAGGACACCGACGTGCGGGAAGCGTTGGTCGACGCCTTGGCCACCGTGGCAACCCCCAGCGCCTTCACCCAGCTCGAGCAACTTCTCGACGACGGCGACCGGGAGGTGCGTATTGCCGCCGTCCGTACCCTCGGGGCCAAGCGTCAGGGTGGCGCCCTCGGTCGTGTCGAAGCAGCGGTAACGGGGAAAACCCTCCGGACCGCCGACCTCACCGAGAAACGGGCGTTCTACGAAGCGTATGGGATCCTCGCCGGCAAGGACGGCGTCTCGCGCCTTGCTGCCATCGGTCTGGGCCAGGGCCTGCTCAAACGGAAGACGGACCCCGAGACACGCGCCTGTGCCGCCATGGCCCTGGGAAAGACCAGGAGTGCGGACGCCCACCCGGCGCTGGAGAAACTGGTGAGGGACAAGGAACCCATCGTGCGCAACGCTGCCGAGAAGGCCCTGAAGGAGTTGGGGTGAGATGACACGCCCATCCGGACCCCACGAGCCCGAACGTCGCTCGACGATCATCGACGCCACCGAGGCCACGGAGACGGAAACGCGCCAACGGGGCCGCGCGTGCCTCAAGGCGATATACGCCGCCTTGCGAAACCTCAAGCTCTATCCCGTCGAGAACGAACAGGCTCAAAAGTCCCTCGATGAGTTGGAACGAACCACAAAGGAGCTCATCGAGCGAGAGGGCGAGCTGGAAATCCGAATCGCCGGCCAGCTCCTCTTCGTCAACTCCACGCGACTGCGCCTCGACCTACACAGCTACGCATCGTTCAGCTACGTGATCAGCACCTTCCGCCAAGCGGAGGTCGGCGTCATGACCGTTGTCGCCGGGGTGAATCGCAAGGAGTGGCAGGTGTTGATCTCGCTACTGCTCTCTTTTGCGGCCCGCGACACCGCGCCCAACAAGCTCTCGGAGCTGCGGGAGAAGATTGCGCTGGGCGGCATCACGCACATTACCGTCGACCCTCCGGCATCGAGCGAAGCGGATCTGGTAGACGAAGAGCGGCAAAAGGAAGTGGCCAAACGAACGTACGAGCGTTCGGTGGCCATCACCAACGAGTTGGCCGAAAGCGCCCGCATGGGTCGAAGCGCGAGCGTGAAAAAGGTGAAGCGCGCCGTCCAGGGCATCGTCGATCAGGTGCTCAACAACGAGATCACGCTCATCGGCCTGACAACCATCCGCGACTACGACAACTACACGTTCACCCACTCGGTCAACGTCTCCATCTTCGCCGTCTCCATGGGGAAGCGCCTCGGCCTCAACAAGACGCAGCTCTTCGATCTCGGGATGGGCGCGTTCCTCCACGACGTGGGAAAGGCAAAAATCTCCAAAGAGGTACTCAACAAGGCCGGAAAGTTGACCGACGAAGAGTGGCAGCTCATGCAGCTCCACCCCACACTCGGGGCCACCACACTCTTTAGCTTTCGGGGGTACGGCGACATCCCCTATCGCAGCATGATCGCCGCCTACGAGCACCACATGGGCATCAATCTCAAAGGGTACCCCAAATCACTGCGTCCCCGGGATCTGTCGGTCTATTCGAAGATCATCACCGTGGCCGATGTCTTCGACGCGGCAACGAGCCACCGTGTGTACCGAGGACGGGATCCGTTGATGCCCAACGAGATTCTGCAGGAGTTGCTCGACGATCATGAAAGGCTCGGGATCGACGTGGTTCTGGTGAAGGCCCTGATCAATCTCCTGGGGATCTATCCGGTGGGAACGTGTGTCATCCTGGATACCTACGAGGTGGCCATCGTCCACGGCGTGAACCCGGATCCCAGCCACATACACCGGCCCCTGATTCGGATCCTGTTCACGACAGACGGGGGACGGGTTACCGACGCTCCCGTGACCGACCTGGCCGAGACCAACCCCGACGGGTCCTTCAAGAAGACCATCATCAAGGTGACGGACCCGGAGAAGTACGGAATCAACGTGAGGGATTGTTTTGTCTGACCGGCGGGAGAGGACCTACTGCCCCAACACGTCCAGGATCGCCTCTTCCACGTCCTGATCCGGACCAATCCCCGTGTAGGCTACCTTCCCCTCCCCATCCACAATCACGATGTACGACGTGGCAGGTGTCATGAACGCCCGCACCCCTTCGCCGCGCTCGTCCCACAGGACCGGAAACGGAATGGGGTGACGGTCGAGATGCCGCCGGATGGAGCGGGGATTCTGCCCAACCCCCACCGCCACGGCAAAGAAGTCCAGACGATCCTGGTACTTCTCGTGGGCCGCATCCAATTGGGGCGCCAACTCCTCGCAGTTGTCGCACCACAGGGCCCAGAACTCGAGGAGCACCGGCTTCCGCCCGAAGCGGTCGCCCAGATCGACCACCTGCCCATCGAGATTCTCGAGTTGCACCGGGACCGCGACCGACCCCCGGGAGATCCCGATCGCCTCTTGGGCCGTGGCGCCGCCCGCCAGCCACAGCATGAGAAGCCCAATCAACGCCGTCGTCTTCAATAGACCATTCCCATCTGGATGAAGTAGTACTCCGCCATCCCCAACATGATGAGCCCGGCGGCCTTCTTGATCCAAGTCATCCAACGGCCGGACTTGGGCAACATGGCCAACGTCCCGGAGAATACCCCGACGACCACCAAGAGCGCCGTCATTCCCAAGGAGAACACAAACAAGTACACAAATCCCAACAGCCCGCTCTGCGTCGTCGTCACCCACGTGAGGACCACGGCGAACGCCGGAGCGCCGCACGGCGCCGCCACGATGCCCGACGTCGCTCCCAGGACGAAGACAGCCGGGTACGACCCGCCGCCCAACCCGCCCGCCCAGGCCGTCAAGCGCCGGGGCACGGTCAGGGGAATGACGTCCAACATCACAAGGCCGAACAGCAGCAGGAGGTTCCCCAGGGCCAAGCGCGCCCACGGGCTGGCCGCCACCGTGCCGAAGAGCGACCCGCTCAGTCCCGCCACCAATCCCATCGTGGCGTAGAGCAGGGCGAGCCCCGACACATAGGCCAACGTGAGGCCTATCGTCCGGGTGCGCGTCGGGTGCTCGCCACCCGCACCCGCGAGGATCCCCGCCGTGATGGGGATCATGGGATAGATGCACGGCGTGAGGCTGGTCAACACCCCTGCCCCAAAGAGCGTGGCGATGGCCAGGAGCGGCGCGCTGGTGAGCGAGTCCGACAACCCGCCCTGAACAACCAAGAGAACGAACACGGCACCGATGATACCCGGGTTCGACCCGTGCCGCCACCCGGCTGCGGTGACAGAGGGGCGAATCCGGGTGTAGGTTAGGAGGTCGTTGGACAGCTGACCCACACTCTTCCACCATCCTGGATACCATGAAGACGACACTGCTGGCAACCGCTTTGCTTTTCCTCACGGTCACCACCGCGTTCTCCCAGGAGCGGCGCGCCATGACCACCGACGACGGCCTCGACATGGTCAACGTCGGCGGGGCAATCATGTCCCCCAACGGGGAGTGGGTGTTCTACTCGCGTTCGGAGCTCAACTGGGACGAGAACAAAAGGGAAAGCAAGTACTACATGATTCCCGCCGACGGCGGCGAAGCGTTCCAGTTCATCGGTAAGGACGGTGGGAGCGCTTTCCAGTTCTCGCCGGACGGCGCATACCTCTCGTTCCGGCGGGCCGTGGAGCAAAAGCAACAGATTTTTCTCATGAGGACGAATGGCGGCGAAGCCGTCCAACTCACCAAACACAAGTCCAGTGTGGGGTCGTATCAGTGGTCCGAGGATTCGCGCCGGATCTTCTTCGTCGCAAACGAAGCACGTAGCGAGGAAGACGAGAAGGAGTACAAGAAGGGTGCCGACGCGATCTTCGTCGACGAAGGCCCCAACGGGCAACAGGCGGCACAATGGAATAACCTCTGGGTCTTCGACCTCGACGAGAAGGAAGAGACCCGCCTCACGGAGGAGGAGTTCCGCATCGGCAGCTTCGCCGTTTCCCCCAACGGCCGGCGGGTCTTGTACACGGCGCGGACCGAGAACCTCCGCAACCAGCGGTATCTCAGCGAGATCTTCCTCTTGGATCTCCAAGACAGTTCCACAACGCGCCTCACCGACAATCGGGCACCGGAGAGCGGCCCGGTGTGGGCGCCCGACGGGGTCCACTTCGCCTACCGCGCGGTGAGCGACTCCGAGTGGGAACAGAATGAGAACAAGATCTGGATCATGAACGCCGACACGAAGGAGCGCCGCCTGGTGTCCGGCGCCTTCAGCGGGTCGGCCTCCCGGATGGTGTGGACCCCTGACGGCAGGGCGATGCTCTTCGGGGGGCGTCAGGGGACCAACGCGAACCTCTTTCGCCTCGACGTGCAGTCCGGCGACGTGGAGCAACTCACCGACGTGACCGGCAGCCTGAGCGTCAGCTCGTTCTCCAAGGACCGCAGCAAGATGGTCTATGCGTTCCAAGACCTCGACACGCCGTCCGACCTCTATGTGTCGTCAACCGAGCGCCACCAGCCCACGCGTCTCACGCATGCCAACCCGACCATCGAGACCGACTTCCTCCTCGCTGACGGCGAAGTGATCACGTGGCGGAGCTCCGACGGATTGGAGATCGAGGGCATCCTCCTCCTCCCCGATGGATACGAACGCGGCACTCGACTGCCCTTACTGCTCCACGTTCACGGCGGACCCGCCGGCGCGTTCACCAACGGCTTCCGATCCTCGTACCACGTCTGGGCCGGATTGGGCTACGCACAGCTCCTCCCCAACGTGCGGGGGAGCAGCGGGTACGGAGACAGTTTCCTGCAGGGCAACTACCACGACATCGGCGGAGGAGATTACCGAGATCTCATGACGGGTGTGGACCATGTGGTGGAGGCGGGCTACGCCGACCCGAGTCAGATGGGGATTCGCGGGTGGAGCTACGGCGGCATTCTCGGCGGGTGGACCATCACCCAGACCGATCGATTCAAGGGCGCGTCCCTGGGCGCCATGGTGTCCGACTGGACGTCGGAGTACGCTCCCGGCTTCAACCACGATGTGCATCTGTGGTACATCGGGGACACGCCATGGGAGAATCCGGAAGCGTGGCGCCAAATGTCGCCACTCACCCACGTGGCCAACGTCACGACGCCCACGCTGCTGCTCCACGGTATCAACGACCGCACCGATACCGAGCCCCAGAGCATGATGTTCTTCACCGCCATCCGGGACCAGGGAAAAACCGCCCGGTACATCAAGTTCCCCCGTGAGCCCCATGGCTTCCGGGAGCCGCGGCATCAGCGCACCCGCGACACGGAAGAGATCCGCTGGATCCAGAAGTACGTGCAGGGAATCGAGTGGACGCCCTGGGAGCGACCCAAGAAGGAAGAAAAGAAGCCCGAGATCGTGTCGCGGCGGTAGGCCTCCGGCCGCCGGCCGCGGACCGTCACCAACCCCCCACCGGTACCGTAGGGACTCCAGTCTCGACCTCGCGCTTGCGCGGGTGCCCTATTTGGCCTACATTGCAGACATTATTAGGCCTTCATTGTAGACATATGACCGACAAGACCTTTCTCGGCGAATTCGAACAGATGGTCCTCCTGGCCATCCTCAGGCTGGCGGATGGAGCTTACGCGGTGCCCATCCGCGAGGAGATCGAACTCCAAGCCAAACGGAACGTCGCCCGGGGCGCCCTCTACACCACCCTGGAGCGGCTGGAGACCAAGGGCTACCTCACGTCCCGCATGAGCGACCCCACACCGGAGCGCGGGGGGCGGTCGCGCCGGTATTTCACGGTTTCGGCAGAGGGCGTGCAGTCGCTACGGCAGTCCCACGAAGCGATCCGCAACCTGGCCGATGGTCTCGAGTCGGTACTGGGCACGACCCAATGAGTCGCGACCCCACGGTTCGCCCTCCACGACTGGCCGAGACCGTGCTACGGCTGCTCGCACCGGGGAGCAGCTTTGGCGAGTCCGTCCTTGGCGACCTCCACGAGGAGTTCACCGCCGTTGCCCGGATGCGGTCCGTGTTCGCCGCCAACAACTGGTATCGGTTCCAGGTTGCCCGCCTCAGCACGACGTACGCCCTCCGTTTCGTGTCACGCCTGTTCCGACGCAGCAAACGCCCATCAGCAAACGATGCGTTCGACACGCCACAACGAGGAGAAACGGTGCTTCAGATTCTCTCCGACATCCGACACGCCGTCCGCACGATCGTGAGACGCCCCGCATTCGCCGCGACGGTGGTTCTTACACTGGCAATCGGCATTGGCGCCAATGCGGCGATCTTCAGCGTCGTGAACGGCGTCCTGCTGCGGCCACTCCCCTACCCCGAGGCGGAGAACCTCGTCTCGCTTTGGACCCGCTTCACTCCCGAGAGCGGACTCGATTTTCAACAGTTCTCGCTATCGGTTGCCGAGTACTTCGATTACGAGACCGAGGCGCGCACCATGGAAACGGTCGCCGCGTACACCGGCGTCGGCGCAACGATCACGGCTGGAGACGGTGATCCGGAGCGCCTGTCAGGTGCGCTGGTGACGTCCAATCTCTTCACACTCCTCCGAGCCCCCGCGTTGCTCGGGCGCGCTCTCACCGAGCAGGACGACCAACCCGGCAGCGATCCGGTCGTCGTGCTGAGCCACGCGTTGTGGCAGCGGCGGTTCGGTGGGGACGCCGCGATCGTCGGCGGCACCATCACGGTGAATGGACAGGCGATAAACGTCGTCGGCGTCATGCCGCCGGGATTCGCCTTTCCCACCCCTGATACGCAGCTTTGGGCCGCCTTTCAGTTCGACGAGAGCGACCGGGACAATCGGGGGAATCACTTTATCAGAGGCTTGGGCCGCCTCGCTCCGGGTGCCACGCTGGATGATGTCGACGCCGAGTTGGCAACGATGATGGATCGCTGGGAGGTCGATTTCGGGGACCGCTACACTGGCCACTTTCTCTGGACGCGGCCCTATATCGACGACATCGTCGGCAATGTTCGAGGGGCGTTGTGGCTGTTGTTGGGTGCGGTAGGCTTCGTCCTGCTCATCGTGTGCGCCAACGTAGCCAATCTGCTACTCGCTGCCGGGGAGCAACGCCGCCGCGAGATCGCAGTACGCGTTGCGCTCGGCGCCGGGCGTATCAGAATCTTTCAGCAGTTGCTCACCGAGAGTCTGGTTCTCTCGGTGGCAGGGGGGGCCTTGGGCCTGACACTGGCCGCTTTGGGAACCCGAGCGGTGCTCGCCCTCGACGCCGGCGGCATTCCCCGAACCGCCGACATTCGTCTCGATGGCACCGTGCTGCTGTTTACCGCTGCAGTTTCTGCGGTAACGGGTCTCGTCTTTGGCTTGGTGCCGGCGCTCCAGGCCACAACGCCGGATCTCAGGGAGGCGTTTACGGAAGGGGGCCGTGGGACTACGGGCGGTCGACGCAAATATCTTCGACAATTCTTGGTCGTGGCCGAGACTGCGCTCAGCATCCTCCTCGTGATCGGGGCCGGCCTCATGGTACGCAGTTTTTGGAATCTGGTACGTGAGGATCCGGGGTTCCAACCGCACAACGTCCTCGTGGCACAAGTGTCCCTTCCGTCAGGTGACTACCAACCCGAGCAGGCGGCGCTGTTCTACACGGAATTGATCGAGCGCGTGGCAGGCATACCGGGCGTCGAGCAGGCGTCGGCAACCAGCAGATTGCCAATGCTGAGCGGTTCGAACTACCCCGACTTCGACATCGAGGGCCGCGTGCCGGCAAACGAAGGGGGGCAGGTACTCAACGCCGCACACGTGGCGTCCCGGTCGGGATACTTCGAAACGATGGGCATTCCCCTTCGTCGCGGTCGCCAATTCCTAACCGGCGATCGCGAGGGCACGATGCCCGTCGCCATCATCAACGAGACCATGGCGCGCCGATTCTGGCCCGGCGAGGACCCTCTCGGACAGCGTATCCGGTATTACGGATGTGAGCAATGCGCCTGGATGACGATCGTCGGCATCGTGGGTGACGTTAAATTCCAGGGGCTCGTTCTGGATCCACCCCCCGTCTACTACTACGCCCACGAGCAGGCCGTCGAGCACTACTCGTTCTCCAATCGATCCCTGGTACTGACGATCAAGACGGCCCGAGACCCCCTCACTGTGGCGCCGGCCGTGCGCGCCGCCATCCTAGAACTGGACCCCAGACTGCCCATCGTCGGCCTTCAACCCATGGTCGATGTGGTGACGCGCTCCGCGGCGCGCCAGCGGTTCGTGATGACCCTGATGGGCATCTTCGCCGGCGTGGCGCTGATTCTCGGGGCAGTGGGGATTTACGGTGTCGTGTCCTACGGGGTCGCACAACGCACCAATGAGATCGGCGTTCGCATCGCCCTGGGCGCCGGACGTCGACAAGTGGCGAGAATGGTCGTCGGTCAGGGAATGCGTCTCTCCCTCATAGGAGTCTTCATTGGGGTGGGCGGGGCTGTTGCGGCGACCCGGATCATGGAGAGCCTGCTGTTCAACGTGAGCAGCACCGATCCGGTGACGTTCGTTGCAGTGTCCGTACTGCTCACCGTCGTAGCCCTGTTCGCTTCGTATGTGCCCGCCCGTCGCGCAACGCAAGTGGACCCGATGACGGCGATCCGCAGCGAGTAGTCCCGAGTTAGTCCAGCGCGATGCGGAGGCTGTAGCCCTCCAGGCTCAGCTGGGTATAGATCCCCCGGGCCGACATATCGCCCAGATCCGGAATCCAGAACCGGAAGATGACGCTGGCGTCGCGTATGGTTCCCGCCACCATGACTTGGTGCTGATTGGTCGCGATCTCCGCCGTCCGGAACGTGTGTTGATTCACCCGCACCGAATCGATGGGCCCCCCTGAGATCGTGACGAGCAGTGCGCCGGTGGTGGCGTTGGGCGAATCCAGCACGACGGCGAGGAACCCCGGCCCGGTGGGCTCCGGCGGCCCGGGAGGAAGCTCGTCGCCGTCACAGCTTGCCACGGCGGCGGCGAACAGGAGAGCGAGCACCCTTTTGCGGCGGATCCTCATTGGCGCCTCACAGGCGTGCGACCGGTGGTGGTCGTGGAGTCGGCCGCCTTCGGCGCATCGTCCACCGCGGCGCCATCTCCCTCAGGCGCCTCGTCGGGCAGGCAGCCGCCCGATGCCGTCCGGTTGCACCAATCGACCCAGGCCAGGACTTCACCCAGGTTGTACGTTCCGTCGTCGTTCCCCAGGGCCTCGAGAAACGCCAGCTGCAACGGACTCAACACGCCGCCGAAGAACAGCTCGTTCGCCGCGTCATCCAGGGAGAACCCCGGCGCAACGACCAGCGTGTCCACCACGAGCTGATCGCTCACGCCGGCGCCGGGCGCGGACACGGTGATGGTATCAATCCACATGCCCGGGGTGAGCTGCGAGGCGTCCCGAGACCACGCCACCTCACCGGAGCCCGTTCCCTGATCCCAAATCACCGTGATCCAGTTCCCACCTCCGTGGGTGGCGGTCCACGCGACGTCGGCGGCGCCCACACCGGTGAGCGCCACGGTCACCGAACCGGGCGTCGCTTGCTCGGCCCCGGCAACGGTGGTGTCCACCACGCCCGCGGTGCTCAGGGCCATGGCCAGGGCGTCCCCCACCACCAGGGAATCGACGATTTCGAGCGGGATCAGCCCCGAACCCGTGGCCGTGACGGTGACGGTGTCGACGTAGGTGCCCAGGGGCAGGCCGGTGGGATCCCGGGTCCACACTACGACACTGTCTCCCGTGCCGGCGGCGGTCGTCACCGTCAGCCACGTTCCCGCGCCATGGGTGGCGGTCCACGGCTGCGACACCCCGCCAGGCCCTACGAACGAAATGGCGGCCGAGTCCCGGATCGCAATCGTGCTTCCCACCGCCACCGAATCAATGCGGCTCTCGGGGGTGACGAACATCGCCAGCGCCACGTTCAACGTGGCGGCGAACATCCCGCGACCGTGCGTCCCCGCCAGCATCAAGCCGCTGGTGGGATTGATCGTCAGGTCGAACACCGCCACCAGGGGGAGCCCGTCGTTGAACGGCGACCACGTCCCACCCGCGTCCGTCGAAACGAATGCGCCGAGATCCGTCCCGATGTAGATGTTGTCACGCGTGCCCGGCTCGATGAGCACGGCGTTCACCGGAACGTCGGGGAGATTCCCGCTCACGTCCTGCCAGGTGGCGCCGCCATCTGCCGTGCGGAACACGTGACCGCTCCGGAAACCGGACACCACCGCGTAGGCGACATCCGCATCCACCGGATCGATGGCGATGTCCCGCACGAACCGCGGGGGAATCCCCGTGGTGACGTCCACCCAGTTGGCGCCGCCGTCGCTCGTGCGATGCACCTTCCCGTCGCTGGAGCCGACGTAGAGCACGTCGGGATGTCGCTCGGCAATGGCGATCGTGGACACACGGCGGCCGTTGGTGAGGTCGGGACTGATGGCCGTCCACGTATCCGCCCGGTCAACCGTCTTGTACACGCGGTAGGTGCCGAAGTACAGCGTCGCCGGATCGTTGGGGTCCATCTCGATGGGCGGGATGAAGAGCGCCCGGTCCGACGTACTGATCCCGTTGACCTTCCGCACCCACGTCACCCCGCCGTTGTCGGACCGGCGCGGTCCGCCGAACGTGGTGTAGCCGAGCGTGGAGCTGATGCTCCACTGCGTTTCCATGTAGACCGTGTCGGGACTGTCGAAGTCGATGGCCGTGTACCCACCGTCGGCGCCGAACAGCTTCAGCCAGTCCGCCGAACCGCTGTACCCCAGGGTGCCGTTGTCCTGCGTGCCCCCCATGGCAGCGTTCGGATCCGTGGGGTGGAGGGAGATGCCGGGATAGAACTGGGTGATGGAGAGCGTGGTGTTGAGGGTTTCCCATACTGGGAGCTGCTGGAGCGTCGCATTCAACGTGCGATAGACACCGCCGTCGTTCCCCACGTAGAGCACGTTGGGGTTGGCCGTGTCGAAGACCAGCGTGTGCTGGTCGACGTGAATCGGACCCCTGACATCTTCGAAGGTCGTCCCGCCGTTCACCGAGCGGAACAGGGAGATCCCGCCGAAGAACACCGTGTTGGGATCGGTGGGGTGGACGGCCAGCGTCATGTCGTACCAGCACTGGGAGCCGCAGCTCGCCCCCCCGTTGTCGTTCGCTGCCGTCCAGCTGACGGCCCCGTTCGCGGATCGGTAGATGCCCAACAGCTGGCTGCTGGTGGAGTTCTGCACCGAGGCATACAAGGTCTGCGGATCGGACGGCGACCCGGCAAGGTTCACCCGGGCCACGTTCACCATGGGGAATCCGGTGTTGGCCGGGGTCCACGTCACACCCCCGTCGATGGACTTGGATATCCCGTCGGACCACCGGGCGGCGTACCACACCAAGGGATTCGACGCGTCCATGACGAGATCGGTGGCGGTGCCGTCGAGGACCAGCGTCCACGTCGTCCCGCTGTTGGTGGAGCGATACACACCGAAATCGCTGGCCACCAGGACGGTCGTGGTGGACGGCGATCCCGCCGTGTTGGGATCGATGAGCAAACGCGAGATCTTGGCCCGCCCGATGTCGGGGTTGGCGAAGACCGACGCCCCGAGGTGGACCCAACTCGTTCCCCCGTCGTCCGACCGCAGCACGCCACACCCGTAATAACTGTCGCCCGAGAAGTGCTGCTCCCCTGTCCCCGCATACACGATCTCGGGATCCACGGGATCGATGGCAATGCTCCCCATGGCAAGGGAGCATTCGTTGTCCGTCTTGGGCACCCACGTGGCGCCGTCGTCCACCGATTTCCAGACGCCACCCTGGGCGCCGCCCACGTAGAGGGTGGTGGGAACGGTGGGGTGGATGGCGATGGCCGTCAGGCGGCCCGACGACGTGATGTTCGACGGAATGCGCTCGGGGCCGATCTGCTGCCACGGGGTGGCGCTGGGCGCCGGAGCCGCCGCGAAGGGATTGGGCCACCGCGCGAGGAGATCGAACCGCGCCCGATCCAACGCCAGGGGCGGCACGACGGTGAAAGGATACGCCCGCTGTTGGTAGAAGTGCTCCCAGCGAAGCCGGGGGTTGTCGTCCTGGGCGGCTGCGGGAGACGCCAGCAGCATGGAGCCCAGCCCCGACGCGACGACAATGCCCGGCAGCCGCATTACCGAGACGCTCCCTCCGGTTGCCGCGTGAGCCGGAAGGTCACCGGCTCGCTGGTCCCGCGGTTCGTGGTCACGGTAACCGGATAATCACCGGGCATGAGCACGAACGGGGCCACCTCACCCGTGCTCGGCACGACCTTGGGAACGGAGAGCGTGATGCGCGTGCCGCCGGCGGTGGAGGGGAGATCGGGTACCGGCACCGACCCGAAGTGCACCATGTTCCCCGTGGCGGCAAAGCCGCTGCCGTGAATCGTCAGGGCGATGGGATAGTCCTCGCCGGCGGGACCGGATGCGGGGTCGAGTCGCGCGACCACTGGACCGCCTCCGGTGTCGGGTCTCGCGTCCATCGACGGGCCCCGGGTACATCCGCCCAACGCCGCCAACAGGACCACCGCGGCGGAGGTTTGTAAAGCTTCTTTTATCACCTGACGCATTCCATCATAATGGTAACGACTAGTCATCCCATATAGTGACGCCCATCACCGCTCCGTCCCGCACGGCGGCGCCCAAAAAGAAAGAGGGGCTGGCACGCCAGCCCCTCTAACACCCAACATCGATTCGCGGTTCACCGCACGGTCATGGGCACCGAGAACTGCGTCCGATCCCAGCGAAGGTACAGCGTGCCGCCGCTATCGGTGGGATCGATGTGGATGGTAAACCGCTCCACTGTCTCGTCCAGATCCCCCCGCTCCATGTTGATCCGCGCAAAGTCCTGGGACCCGTCGTACGCCGTGCCCCACTGTCCCGTCTGGCTGTTGACGATGAGGGTGGCGCTGGACGCGGTGAACGTGGTCCACAGGGTGTACGATCCCGCCGGCACCCGGGTGCCGCCGACTGTGAGGTCACGATCGGTGGTGAAGATGGTGGCGGCGTTGGCGCCGGTGCGCCACACCTCGTCGTAAGGGACCAAGCCACCCCAGATCTCCCTGCCCCGCTTCCCCGGCCGGGAGTACACCACCTGGAAGCTGGCGCCGCCGCCCGTGACATCCACCTGCTCCCGGGGGGACGGCACGCCCAGGCCTTCGCCGCTGGCGTCACGCGCAGCAAAGTCAGCCGCCAGCGTGGCGAAATCCATACTCGCAACGGCTTCACCCTCGACCTTCATCGTCGTGTTGGCCCCCGAGAGTGCCAGGATCTTTCCGTCGGCGTCCACCTTTGCCGTCATGGGCGAACCGAAGAAACTCCAGGAAACGGTCTCGTCGTCCACCCGGGCGATCACGTTTTGCGCAGGACGGGGGCGTGATCCGGTCATCATGCTCACCTCGTACTCGTCGTCGCCACTCGCCATCGCCTGGGCCACGGCCTGCTCGAGGACCGCATACGACCAGGGGGTTCTGCCCACCTGAGGAATCAGGCCCTCAGGGGTGGCCACACGGGTGGTGCTGGACTCGCCGTTCACCTCCCGCTCCACCGTGGCGCTGTCCCCCTCCATGGTGATGGACCAGCGCTCCGGCCCCGGTCCTTCCGGGTTCGCTTCCGGCGTGCGCCAATTCACCTCGAGGCGTGACACCATTCCCGCCGTTGACAGGGTTCCCACATAGCTCGCAACTCTCGTGACCGGGCTCCTGGTGAGGAGCTGCCCCTCGAACCCGAGACCGGACCGGGTATACACCTCCACCGCCACGGTATCCGTGCCGAGGCGTTCCACGTAGGCCCGTTCGTTGGAACCGCCGCAGGCGATGGTGGCGAGCATCGCCCCGATGGAGGCGACGTGGAGACTGGGAGAAAACCTGGACGCGCGCATGATGTCCTCGCTTCGAGAAGAGCCAAAGGCTGCCGCCGTGAAGTTGCCTTCAGGGAGACCGGACGTCAACGACTCCACTTGGTGGTCTGGGACCGGGGGCGGACCCTCCCCTTCCCCCCGTTTCGATGTAATCTCAGACGTGCCATTGAACATCGACAACCTGCCCCGCTTCTCCACCGAGGAGGCCGAGGAACTCGCCCACGACCTGTACGGGATGGCGGCGGCGGTGCGAGAACTGCCCAGCGAGCGGGACCAGAACTTCTATCTGGAGGATGGGTCCGGCACCGGGTTCGTCCTCAAGATCGCCGCCCGGGGCGAGGACCGCGCCCTCCTCGACGCGCAGAACCGGGCGATGGGTCACGTGGGACTCCACGGCGAGTCGGTGGGGTGTCCTCGGGTCATGGCGACGGCGGCCGGGGACGAGATCGCCACGGCCCGGGGCCGGGACGGGAGCGAGCACTTCGTGCGCTTGGTGACGTGGATTCCCGGAACCACCCTGGCCGACGTGACACCCCACACGCCCGAACTCCTCGCCGACTTCGGCGGGTTCCTCGGGCGGCTGGACCGGGCGTTCACCGGGTTCACGCACCCGGCGACGCGGCGCAGTTTCTATTGGGATCTCGCTCTGGCGGACAGCACGGTGACCAAGTGTGGCAAACACATCGAAGATCCCGACCGCCGGGCGCTCGTCGAGGGGTTCCGGTCCCGATTCCGGCACCACGTCGCCCCGAAACTCGCCGAGTTGCGCACCAGCGTCATCCACAACGACGCCAACGATCACAACGTCGTCGTCTCATCGGGCGCGACGACACCCCCTCACGTCGTGGGCATCATAGACTTCGGCGACATGGTGGAATCCCGTACCGTGTTCAACCTGGCTGTGGGAGCGGCGTACGGGATGCTCGATGAGCAGGACCCCATCGCCGCCGCGGCGCAGATCATCGGCGGGTACCACGGAGCCTCTCCGTTGGGAGACGGCGAGGTCGAGTTGCTCTACGATCTGATTTCGATGAGGTTGTGTATGAGCGTATCGATCTCGGCGTTCCAGAAACGAGAGAATCCGGCCAACGCCTACCTGACCGTTTCCGAGCAAGCGGCGTGGGCCGCCCTGAACACCCTCGCGACCATCGACCCAGACACCGTACTCGAGACCTTTCGCACCGCATGCCAGACACAACCGTAAAGCACGAGGAACTCCTGGCCGCGAGGCAGGAGCACATCGGCCCGTCGCTGAGCATCGCCTACGACGAGCCCCTCAAGATCGTACGCGGCGTGATGCAATACCTCTACGACGACGAGGAGCGGCAGTACCTCGACTGCGTCAACAACGTGTGCCACGTGGGCCACTGCCATCCCTGGGTCGTGGAGGCCGCCCAGGAACAGATGGCGGAGTTGAACACCAACACGCGCTACCTCCATGACGACTTGGTGCGGTACGCCGAGCGGCTGTGCGAGACGCTGCCCGACGAGTTGCGTGTGTGCTACTTCGTGTGCTCCGGCAGTGAAGCGAACGAATTGGCGTTGCGCCTCGCC
Source organism: Gemmatimonadota bacterium (assembly GCA_039589615.1). Lineage (GTDB taxonomy): Bacteria > Gemmatimonadota > Gemmatimonadetes > Gemmatimonadales > GWC2-71-9 > B3T1B10. The sequence continues at coordinate 20,131 of JBDHHA010000011.1, read as the reverse complement.
AAGACCCACACCGGAGGCTCCGACATCATCGCAGTGGACGGGGCATACCACGGCAATACCAACGCACTCATCGAGATCAGCCCGTACAAGTACAAGGGTCGCGGGGGCGCGGGGGCTTCCCCCCACGTCCACGAAGTGATGATGCCCGACGTGTACCGCGGGCCGTACCGCGATGCGGCCACGGCCGGCGAGGAGTACGCCCGGCACGTGGCCGACGCCGCCGCCAAGGCGAACGAGAGGGCCAGCCTGGCGGCGTTCATCTGCGAATCGCTCCTGGGTTGCGGCGGGCAAATCGTGCTCCCGGATCAATACCTCGTCCGCGCCTTCGAGCACGTGCGGCAGGCCGGAGGGGTGTGCATCGTGGACGAAGTGCAGGTGGGATTCGGACGTGTGGGGACCCACCTCTGGGGGTTCGAGACGCAGGGTGTGGTCCCCGACATCGTCACCCTGGGAAAACCCATGGGGAACGGCCATCCCATGGGGGCGGTGGTCACGACGCCGGAGATTGCCGCATCGTTCGACAACGGGATGGAGTACTTCAACACGTTCGGCGGCAACCCCGTGTCGTGCGCCGTCGGCCTCGCCGTGCTGGACGTCATCGAGCACGAGGGATTGCAGGAGCACGCCCTGGCGGTGGGCACCCGGTTGAAGCAGGGGCTCACCCGTCTCCAGGACCGCTACGCCGCCATCGGCGACGTGCGCGGCATGGGACTCTTCCTGGGTGTGGAGCTGGTGACCGACCGGGCCACACAGGAACCCGCCACCGACCTGGCGAAACGCGTCATCGAGGACATGAAGGACCGGGGGATCCTCCTCAGCACCGACGGGCCCCTGGACAACGTTCTCAAGATCAAGCCGCCCCTGGTGTTCTCCCAGCTCAACGGCGACCTCCTGGTGAAGACTTTGGACGAGGTCCTGGGCAACATGGCGCCGGCTGCACCTAAATAGTTGTCATTAAAGGGTTTAGGATAGTTGCAAACCACAGCGGTTTTCATCCTGAAACAAACTCTAAAGGCCCCCCGTAGTTCTGGCCATGACCCAGGAACAACGCTCTCAGGCCTATGCCTTGATGGCACTCACCCTCCTCATGGCCTTCTTTTCGGTGGCGATCTGATGCTCGGGGTCACGTACCTGGCGCGCTTCGCCAACCCCATGACGGCCTACAACCGACTCCAGACCACGTTGATGAAGCGGTTTTTCCGGAGGGGTGGGACGAGGGACGAGTGGGTGATCCGCCTGGCGCCGGCGTACCGCGAGCGGTATGGGTGGATGTGTAAGGAGCCGGTGGCGGTCAAGGCTCGGCGGTACAACAACTAGTATTCCTGCCGACTACGAAACGGGGCAGCGAGTGTGCGTCGAGGGACGCGCGGCTCGGTGCCCCGCTTTCTTTATTTGAGGCGACCCCTTCCACCCGCCATTCGAAACCAGGCACGTTTCAGGCTTTAACAAACCCATCCCCCCACCTGTCTAAGTAGATAGGACGGGGAGAAGCAACATGGACATTGGTTTATTGGGACGCGGGTTGTGGGTTGAGCGCCCGCCGGACCACGCAGAAAGATCGAGATACAGCCGGCGTCAGCTGCCGGTACTGCAAAGGAGCTACAGGAACATGAAAACGAGAACTTGGACTTTGGTCGCCCTCACCGCCCTCCTGGGAGTGGTGATGGCCATACCGGCGGAGGCGCAGCGAGGACAGGGCGGCCTGGGCATGCGAGCCCGAACGGGCTGTGCCGAGAGCGCACTGCGCCTTCGGGAAGGCCTCGAGCTGAACGACCAGCAGGTTTCCCAGTTGGAAGCGCTGAGGACGTCGTGCATGGAACGGCAGCAGTCGCACCAGGCCGAAGCGCTGGAAATGCGCTCCCAACTCGCGGCGGGACAGATCACCGTCGAGGACTACCGCACCGCCATGGAAGCGCGCCGGGAGACGGCGAGTGCGGCCCAGGACGCCACGCGGACGCGCCTGGAGGAGATCCTCACCGAAGAGCAGATGACCGAGTTGACCCGAAGCCAGGCACGCCTTGCCCGGGGCGGCATGAGGAGTGCCCATGGACGGGGCCAGATGGGAATGCGAGGACGCGGTCACCAGGGCTTTCGGGGTCGGGGCATGCAGGGGTTCCGGGGACGACAGGATTTTCGGGGACGGGTTCCTCCTCGGCGAATCCGCGAGCCGCTGCCTGAGAACCTTCCCTAACCAACGCAAAGAAGCCCGCGCTCACTCGGCGCGGGCTTCTTCTTTCTCCTCCAATCCCGATAGCCACCTACATCGAAAGATCCGGCTGTCGGTCCGCCGTCATCAGGATGGGAATCCCGTGCTCCCGCAGTAGCTGGTTGAAGACTGCAATGTCTTGCCGGCGAATCTGGGCCATCACCGCCTCGTACTCCGCCAGGAGGGTCTGGTAGCGCTGGAAGACCTCCATGTGCTGGGTGGTGGGCGGAAAATCAGATCCTCCCATGTACCCGGCCAGGCTCGTGAGCTTGGCGTACAGCTGCCGGGGCCACCGGAGGCGATCCTGCCCCGCCGAGCCTCCTGAGAGCCGGGGATCGGTGAGATTGCCCTCCAGATCGATGAGCTTCACGTCGATGGCGTCGGCGCCGGCCAAGATCTCCCGAGCGTTGGCGAGGCCAACCACCCGATCATTCAGGTCGTCGATCTGCTTCCTCACCGACTCGATCTCGTTGATGAGGTCCACCACCGAATCGGCCATGTCCCGCAACTCCATCGTCGCGGCAAACTGCCTTGCGATGTCCGCCGCCGTTCCCTCGGAGCGCGGGTCCTTGAGAACCGTCAAGGTCTGCGTCAGTTCCTGATCGCCCACGGTGAGACGCACCGTGTAGCGCCCTGGAGGCGCCTGCGGTGTCACTCGCCCCGACTCTCCACCGGGCCGCCAGCCGTCGTCACCAATCTCCACATGGGAGTGTTCGATGACTTTGGTGCGCATCCGAGGCGCCTGAGACGGCTCGTATCGCAAGTCCCAATACACGCGATTGATGCCCTCACTGTTGGAGCCGCGGAGACTCCGGACGACCCCCCCGTCGTCGTCGAGGATCTCGATATTCACACGGTCTTCGGTTGCGCCCGGCAGGTAGTAATGCAGCGACGCGCCGGAGCGGGGATTCTGACCGGCACCGGGATCGCCCGGTTGGCTCACCGAGCCTTCCTTGTTGCGGAACCGGTAGGCGTTCCGGGGCGCAAAGAGATGAGCGCCCGCCGCCAACACTTCGTCGCTCAGTTGCTGTAGCGGCGTGATGTCGTCCAGAATCCAAAAGCCACGGCCGTAGGTAGCAACGACGAGGTCGTTGAAATGTTCCTGAATCACCAGGTCGTGCACCGGGACGTGGGGCAGATTGCTCTGCAGCGACATCCACCGCCCACCGTCGTCGAACGACACGTAGAGGGCGTTTCCGGTACCCACGTAGAGCAGCCCCGCTCGCACCGGGTCTTCGCGGACGACGTGGGCGTACGACAACACGCCTCGCGGAATGTCAGAGCTGATGGAACGCCAACTGCGTCCGTAGTCCGAAGTCTTGTAGACGTAGGGATCGAAGTTTCCCAGTTGGTGGAAGTCCACCGTGATGTACGCGGTGCCTGCGTCGTAGCGGGACGGCTCGATGTTGCTCACCGTACCCAGCGGCGGGAGGTCCGGAATGTTGGACGTGACGTTGGTCCACGTTTCTCCCCCGTCCCTGGTGAGCTGCACCAACCCATCGTTGGACCCCGTCCAGATCACACCCGGCTCGAGCGGCGACTCGGCGATGGCGAACAACACGGCCGCGTATGTGGGACTGACGTCGTCGGGGGTGAGCCCCCCGGTCTTCTCCTGGATGGACTTGTCGTTCGTGGTGAGATCCGGACTGATCACCGTCCAGCTATGGCCGCCATCCGTCGTTTGGTGCACGTGCTGGCTCCCCACGTAGACCTTCGTGTGATCGTGGGGCGACACGGCGATGGGGAACGTCCACTGGAAGCGATACCGCAACGGCCCGGCGGCCCACCCTTCGGGATTGTCGGGCCACACGCTCACGTTGCGGCTGTGCCCGGTCCGCAGGTCGTAGCGATCGAGGATCCCTTCGTAGCACCCGGACCACACGATGTTGTTGTCCACCGGATCGGGCACGGAATACCCCGATTCGCATCCGCCCACCGAGTGCCAGGCGCCGATGGGAATGGACCCCCCCGAGAGACTGTTGCTGGGCCCGCGGTGGGACGCGCCATCTTGCCGATTCCCGTACACGAAGTAGGGGATCTGGTTGTCGGTGCGGACGTGATACATCTGGGCGATGGGAAGCCTGGGTCGGTACCAACTCTGGCCCCGGTTGGTGGAGATGCTGACACCCCCGTCGTGACCCACGATCATGCGATCCGGGATCTGGGGATCGATCCACATGTCGTGGTTGTCCCCGCCGGCGCCGCCCCGCTGGATGGACAGCCCGCCATCGATGGAAATCGTGTGGCTCGTCGCGAGGAAGTGGACCTCGTTGTGATCGTCGGGCGCCGCCAGGGCCCGCGTGTAGTACAGCGGACGCTGCACCAGCGTGTGGTCGCCGTTCACCATGCGCCACGAGTCTCCGCCGTCGTCGGATCGCCACAGCACGCCCTGGTGATCGTCCAACTCGGCGAACCCCGCATTCGAGTTGGTCTCGATGAGGGCATAGATGCGGTCCGAGTTGTCGGCTGACATGGTTAAGCCGACCTTGCCGGTCGGTGGCCGAGGAAGCCCACTGCCCGTCAAGCGGGTCCATGTGTCGCCGCCGTCACGGGACACGTGCAGTCCGCCACCTGGACCCCCGCTCTGCCGACCCCACGTCCATATCTGCATCGGCCACATGCCGGCAAAGAGAATCTCCGGGTTGTTGGGATCCATCACCATATCGGAGGCGCCGGTGTTCTCATCCACGAACAACACGCGCTCCCACGTCGTACCGCCGTCGGTAGTGCGGAACACGCCGCGCTCCTGCTGGGGCCCGTAGAGATGCCCCATCGCCGCGGCGAAAACGACGTCGGGATCGCCGGGATCGATAATGATGCGCCCAATGCGTCCCGTGGCCTCGAGGCCCATGTGCGTCCAGGTCTTGCCACCGTCGGTGGTTTTGTAGATGCCGTTGCCGGTGACGACGTTGCTCCGGATGAACGTCTCCCCCGTGCCCACCCACACGACGTTGGGATTCGCGGGATCGATGGCGATGGACCCGATGGCCGCCACCGGTTGATCGTCAAAGACCGGCTCCCAGCCCACGCCACCGTCGATCGATTTGAACACACCTCCCGAGGCCGCCCCGATGTAATAGATGTTGGGATCGCCGGGAACCCCGGTGACGGCGCTGACCCGATTCCCCACGGGGCCGATATGCCGGTACGGGAGCTGGCTGAAGACGTCGGGATCCATATCGCGCAGCCGCTGGGCCTGGACGGCCGACGGCACGGCGGCGATGTGCAGCGAGAGAACTACGAAAGCCAACCGCTTGATGAACATGGCCATTACCGTTTTGAGAGTTGGTCGAATGCGGACTACCGCTCACTGCGGGGACAATACCGGCCAACCCGCCGTTATGCCACCACCCCGCCCTTGCGCTGGCCCACTCCTTCACGCCAGGTTCATCTTCCTCCATATCTCCAGAACCGCAGCCTTCTGTGAGGAGCAGTCATGTCGCACTCATACCACCGCGCCCCGGCCGGGCGCCTGGCAGCCGTCGTCCTCATCGCCGCCATGGGAACCGCGTGCGGCGCGGATTCCGCATCCGATGAGGATGTCCCCCGCATCCCGATCCAACCCACCGCCGCCAGCGCCATTCCCGACGCCATCCTCGGCACGGCGCCCGCGCCCCAAGGAGCCCACGTCAACTACTTCCCCACCGACACGGCAACCCGGGGATATCTCGCGGCCCCGGAAGGTGACGGGCCCTTCCCCAGCCTCGTGCTCATCCACGAGTGGAACGGTCTGACAGACCGGGTCCGGCAGGTGGCCGACGCCTTCGCCGCGGAGGGATACGTGGCCCTCGCGGTGGACCTCTACTCGGGGCGAACCGGCAGCAACCGAGATGAGAACCGGGCGCTCACCCAGGAGGTCCGCTCGGACGAAGCCACCATGATCGCCAATCTCGACGCGGCGGTGGGCTTTCTCCGAGGCCGGTCGGACGTGACCGGCAAGGTCGCGGCCATGGGATGGTGCTTCGGAGGTGGTGTGGCCCTGAGCTTCGCCCTGGGGGGAGAGAATCACGAGGGTACGGCGATCTTCTACGGGTCACTGGTGGAAGATCCGGAGTTACTCCGGTCTATCACGCACGAGGTGTACGGTACCTTCGCCGAACTCGACCAGGGCATCCCGCCCGATCAAGTGAATCGCTTTGCCGCCGCCCTGCGTGAAATCGGCGTCGCAAACGACATTCACATATACGACGACGTGAACCACGGCTTTTGGCTGCGGGTCGAGGGCAACAGGGAGCTTCGCGAAGCCCCGGCGCTGGACGCCTGGCAGCGATTGAAAGCCTATCTCCAACGAGTCTTGACCGACTAGCGACCGAGCCTATGCCAACCACTCCAGCGACCAAGTCAAAGACGACGACCCGCCGGCGCAAGAAGGCCGCGCCCAAATCGCGAGGACACACCGCAGAGCGGCTCACCGGCGCACCCCCCGAAGTCCTGGAGAACCTGGCCAACGCCATCGAGAACGACGGTGGCTCCATCATCGGTACCTACCGGGATCCCCTGGGGGGAAACTGGCAGCTCTTTGCAGGGCTCCCAATCGATGCAGTGCAACCCACGCCGTTTCAACGGGACCTCTCGGACGCTCACGTCGGCAAGCTCGCCAACGCCGTCGACAAGCTGGATCGGTTCCTCGATCCGATTATCGTGGTGCGGTCCGGTGACGGGCTGTATTGGACCCCCAACGGACATCACCGACTCGCGGCGATGCGGAAGCTGGGCGCCAAGTCCATCGTGGCCCTCGCGGTACCCGAAGAAGAGATTGCCTACCGCATTCTCGCGTTGAACACCGAGAAGGCCCACAACCTCAGGGAGCGGTCCCTCGAGGTGATCCGCATGGCCCACGAGCTGTCGATGCTCTATCCCCGACCGGAGAAGGAATTCGAGGCGGAGTTCGAGGAGGCCGCTCTGCTCACGCTGGGCGTGTGTTACCAAACCAACGGTCGGTTTGCCGGGAGCGCGTTTCATCCGGTGCTGAAACGCATCGACCGGTTCCTCTCGGAGAGGCTCCCCCAGGCGCTGGAGATTCGCGAAGCCCGCGCCGCCCGCGTGATCGAACTGGGAGCCGCTGTGTCGCAGGTGGTGGACAGTCTCCGCGCCCGCGGCTTCGAGAGCCCCTATCTCCGCAACTTCGTCATCGCCCGCATCAACCCGCTGCGCTTCAGACGAGGGGTGACCGCCGAGTTCGACGCTACGATGGACAAGATGCTGGACGCCGCCGAGCGGTTCGATGTCAGCAAGATCCGGCCGGATCAACTGGCGAGGGCATCCGGAGCACCTTAAGGCACCAACACCGCATCGCACATGCAACGCCCCGGCGACTGCTCGTGTCTTTTGAGATCACCGAGGCGTCCGTCGCCGCCGCGGGCGACAAACCGCGGCGGACGGTCAGCAGGACAAGTTGAGCTTACTGGCGGTTGGGCTGGACGGGGATGGGATGCTCGGCGGTGAACCCGACATGCCGGTGCCCGCCGGTCTCGAGGACCGACCTGCGAACCCGTGACAGCATCTCGCGCCCTTCACTGGTCAAGGTCCAGTACTGGTTGACGTCCTTGGCGTGATGCTTGATGAGGGAGGGCTGGACGAGGCCGAGGGCCATGAGATCCGTGAGCCAGAGATTCAAGGAGTTGGGCGGCACCACCCATCGGGACGTGAAGTCGCCGGGGTCCAATTCACAAACGCCTGTTGGAACGAACTGGGACGCGTCCGCCAAGGAGCTCTCCACAACGAGCTCCGGCGCCAACCGGATGAAGAACTCGTACAGAGACGTCTCGACAGGCTTCTCCCACCGGTTGGACGAGCGGTCCCATAGCGGGATCAGAATCATGTTCTCGAGGAGCGCCCGCCGCGCGGCCTCCAAACGGGTCTCCAACTGGGCATCGTCGCTGATTCCCAACGACTCGATTTTCGATCGGAATTCGGCGTTTTCGGCCGAGAGCCTGGCTAACTCCGAGGCAACGTCATCCGACGGCAGCGTCGTGGCCGAAACCCACCCGGGACGCCGGTACCGCTCGATCAGCCGTATCAGCACCCACGCAGCCGAATCCGCGATGCCGTCCAGGGACTCCACCAGCACCTTGGGGTTCCCCTTCACCCTCTCGATAAACGCATCGGACCCGCCCGATCGCGGGTGCCCCATGAGCGACATCCGCTTCCGGCGGGGGGTCGCCGAACCGCCCTCCAACAGCGCCAGTATCGGGACCGCCAGTTCGCCGGCACAGTCGTACGTGCGTTCGATGGCCGCCAGTTCCTCCTGGGACACGCCTTCACCACGACCCACGAGGAGAATGAGGTAGTCCGTACGGCCGAGGTGTGCGTCGACCGTGTGTGTGGCATCTTCCTGGAGCAATCCGGTCGCGACGAGGTCGATGGGGATGTGGCCCATCTCGAGCACTGCCTTGACCATCCGTTCCCGGCTCTGGTGCAGATCGCCTCCGACGGAGGCAACGCACATTTGGTACCGAGCACTCACGGCTATTCCAACTCCGGTTCAGGAAATCGACACCGCGCCAACGAGCGGGCGGGGGACCGCACGCACCGCCGTGTCAGGTTCACCTGTCACTGAGCAGAACATAACGGCCTGACGGGATTGGGCAAGCATGGACGGCTCCCATCCGCCACAGTACGTTGCCATAGACCAATGTGCGCGCCCCTGGTCGCAAGTCGATGGCACTCACAGATACAGCAGACGGAGGCGAACGATGCGGAGAACGATACGCTTCGCTCAACTGACGACTATGGTGGCGGTGGTTTCCGTCATCGGCGTACCGGCCTTATCGGCACAGAGCCAGTCCGAGAAACGCGCGATGACGATCGAGGATTATGCACGGTGGCGCTCCATCGCGTCGGTAGCCATGGCCCCCGATGGCAATTGGGTGACGTTCGGATACCGGCGACACCGCTCCGACGACACGCTCTATATAAGGAATACCGCCACCGACCAGCTGTTCCTGGTCCCCCGAGGCGTGGGCCCGGTGTTTTCAGATGACTCCCGCTGGGTAGCGTATTTCGTGAACACGCCCTTCGACGAGGGGGAGACGCTGCGCAAGCAGAACAAGCCCGTTCCTCGGAAGGCCGGACTCACCAACCTCGAGACCGGTGAGCAGGTGACCTGGGACGATGCCGCCTCCGTGGCCTTTGCACGGGGATCGGGATTCCTCGTTGTCGAGCGCCGCCCCTCCGATCCCGACGCCGACCACGACGGCACCGATGTCATCCTGCGACACCTGACTGAAGAGTATGAAGAGCTGGTGGGCAGCGTCGGCGACTTCGGCTTCAATGACTCCGGTTCCCTGTTTGCGTACACCGTCGATGCCGCCGACCGGGTGGGCAACGGCCTCTATCTCATCGATCTGGAATCGGGAGCCCGCCGTCCACTGGACAACGACACCCTGCGGTACGAACGCATGGCGTGGGACGAAGACGGTACCGCCCTCGCGGTGCTCAAGGGTCTGACACCCGATAATATGGTTGAGCGGAGCAACGTGTTGGTCGCATTCACAGGAGTCGACGACCGGCGGCCCACCCAATTCCAACTGGATCCCCACACCTTAGCCGAGTTCCCTCCCAGCATGGTGATCAGCGAGCGGGCCCCCCTTTCATGGAGCGCCGATCGCTCGCGAGTGCTATTTGGAATCAAGGCGCAGAAAGAGGAATTGGAGGAAGATGAGGACAACCCCATCGCCAACGTCGACATCTTTCACTGGAACGACGATCGGATTCAGACAGTGCAGGAAGCCCGCGCCCGGGCCGATCGCAATTTCACATTCCGCGCCACCTTCAATCTCCAAGGCAGCTCCTTCGTCCGCCTCACCGACGAGACCATGCGGTACATCGACGTCACACGGGACGGCGCGTGGGGTGTCGGCCGCGACGATCGGGAGTACATCTCCGATTGGAAGGAGACCCAAGCGGACTACTATCGCGTGCACACCGGCACCGGGGAGCGGGCGCTTCTCGTGGGCGGCCAGAAACGCACACTCGGTGTCTCCCCCGACAGCAAGTACTTCGCCTATTGGAACGACGGACACATCTGGGTCTACGAATTCGCGAAGGGCGAGCGGCGCAACCTCACGGCAACCGCCCCCGTCAGTTTTGTCAACCAGGAGTACGATCGACCAGGAACGAAGCCGCCGTATGGCATCGCCGGATGGACGGACGACGGTAACGCGTTGGTGTTGAACCACCGTTACGACCTGTGGCTCCAGCCGCTGAACGGGAACGCGGCCCGGGAATTGACCGGCGGCGTCGGCGAGCGCGAGCAGATCCGCTTCCGGTATGTGAGGCTCGATCCGGAAGCGCGATTCATCGATCTCTCGGAACCCGTGTTTCTATCGGCCTACGGACAGTGGACCAAACAGTCGGGGTACTACGTGCTCGACGACGGCCGATTGGAGCAACGGCTGTTCCGCGACATGCGCATCGCCAATCTAGTCAAGGCCGCCGACGCCGACCGTGTTGTCCTCACCATGGAGACGTTCGAGACCTTCCCCAACTACCAACTCGGTACCACGCGCATGGACGACCTCCGGCAAATCACGGACGCCAACCCGTGGCAATCCGAATACCGCTGGGGCAGCAGCGTGCTGTTCGACTATGAGACCAAGGACGGCGTGCGTCTCCAGGGGACCCTCGCGGTCCCCGAGGGCCATCAGCCGGGACAGCGTTTGCCGATGCTCGTGGATTTCTACGAGAAGCGATCGCAGGATCACCATCGGTACTCGCGCTTGGTCTTTCGGGATACGCCCATGTTCGCCAAGTACGTGAGCAACGGTTACCTGGTGATGCAGCCCGATGTCCACTTCAACACCCGCACCACCCACGACGACATGCTCGACGCCGTCGAGGCCGCGACGCGGCAGGTGATCGAGATGGGATACGCCGACCCCGACCGCATCGGCCTCCACGGCCACAGCTACAGCGGCGGCGGTGCGTCCTACATCGCCACCCGCTCCACGATGTTCGCAGCCATCGTGGCCGGTGCGGCACCCATCGACCTAGCCGCGGAGTTCAACATCCTGTTTCACGGAAGTGGGCAGAACAACCACAGTTACGACATCTACGGACAGGGCCGGTACGGTACCAATCCGTTCGATGATTTCGAGCTGTACCGGGCTCAATCACCGATCACCCATGTGCGGACCATGGACACGCCCCTGCTCTACCTCCACGGGACGGAGGACGGGGCGGTGGAGTACCTCCAGGGGATGGAGTTCTACAACGCGCTGCGGTTTCTCGGAAAGCCGATCATCTTCACATCGTACCCGGGAGCGGACCACCATCTCAGCAAACTGGAGAACCAAAAGGACTTCCAGACGCGCATGGAGCAGTTCTATGACCACTATCTCTTCGGGCAGCCGGCGCCCGATTGGATGGTGAACGGGGTCCCCTTTTTGAACAAGAAACGGGCGGCGCGCGACCTGACCACACGACCCCCGGCGACATCGACGTCTACGCAGGCAAGTGGGGCCAGAGGGAGGTAAAGGAGAGGTTCGCTACGTTGCGGTACGGAAACGCACCAGCAGCACAGCGGCAGGCACGGCGATGATGTTGGCCACGCCCTGGAACGCGGCGGCAGCCAGGATATTGGGCATGGAGGTAAACTGTCCCTGGGTCACGAGGTGGAGCGGCAACAAGAGCGCGAGGGCCCAGAGCAAAGCCAGAAGGTAGATCCACGTGGCGTCGGCCGTTCCGTCGAGATCGATTGTCAGGTAGCCGAGCCCGTGGCATACCACCAGCCACGCCGCAAAGAACACCACCACGGTGAAGACTGCGCAGATCGGTCCCTGCACCGGAATCTGGTTGGTGGGCCCCCACGCGATCCGGTAGATGCCGAACCAGATCACGATGGAGGCGAGGTTCGTAACCGCGAGCACGAACGCGTGCACCGCGATCGTGAACGCACGGCTTGGCGCCCGCGGTACTTCTTCAGAGGCATCCACCGTATTAGCGCTCCACTCCCTCACGAGACTAAGTGGGTAGCTTGTTCGTCACACCGAGCAACCAGCGCATGCATTTGTGACCGACGTCGACGGGCGCACAGTACATCATGGGGCATCCGCCCGCGATGACACTGATGCCGTTGTCCTTGCAGAACCGGACCGCGGTCTCGGACACGCTGCCACCACCGAAAGACCGGTGCATCCACACCCGGGACACACCCACCGCCGCGCACTCCCGGACCACGGTCTCGGCAGCCTCGGGGGTCGTCACCACCATCACGCCGTCCGGAGCTTCCCGAATTGCCGAGAGGTTCGGATAACATCGATCCCCCTCCACCTCATCCGCGTTGGGATTAATGGGAATCACCTCGAAACCCGCGTTACGCAGCTTACGATAGATGACGTTTGCCGGCTGATGCTTGTGGCGGGACACGCCCGCCACGGCGATCCGCTTCTGCTCGAGAAAGTCGACTATCGACTCAGCAACCTTGGCCATAGCTCAATCCTCAGCCGTCCCCACCGTCCTATTCAGGTTCGCCCGTCGGCCCATTCACGTTCCACGTATCGGACGCGCACAGCCAACGTGCATCGTCCTGCTTGAGGTACGTCGCCGACCATTTGCCCTTCATCGTCACCCGCTGACCCGGCACCGGCTCCACCGTCATGGTGAACGTGCCCCGAGCCCATGCGAAATCCGCCCGACCGTCCGCCTCCTCGACGATGGTCGAGAACGCCGTCATGGGTGGAAACGCCCGGAGCCAGGCCAGGACAGCCTCCTTCCCCTCGACCATGGGCTGATCGGGCGGAAGAAACACTACGTGGTCGGTCAGTAACGCGCCGAGGCCCTGCCAGTCAGCGTTCAGGCAGCACTTGACCCACTCCTCCTTTAGGTCGTGGAGTGCAGTCAGGTCATCGGTATCGATCTTCGGCGTGGCAGAGACCGCTATCATGGTACCTCCTACGATTCGGCAATCGCCAGCAGTTGCTCTTCGATCAATCCACGGAACAGTGGGATCTTGTATCCGTTGTGTCGTAGGGCTCGGGCGTCGCGCATGGCCGCCTCGCCCGCTCGCCGTGCGACCCCGGCGTCGAGACGTTGGCCCGCAAGCACCTCTTCCGCCTCTCGGGACCGCCACGGAACCGGAGCGGCGCCGCTCAGCACCACCCTCCCGTCCTCCACCCGATTGCCACTGAAGCGGAGCGCCACGGCAACACCCGCCAGCGCGAAGTCCCACGCGCCACGGCTCCGCACCTTGCGATACGAACTGCGCATTCCGCTGACCGGCTCCGGAAGCAAGATCTCCGTCACGATCTCACCCGGATCGAGAACGGTCTCCCGCCGGAAGTCGACATTCGGAAGCACGTGGAATTCCTCCATCGGTACCGTTCGGACTCCCCGCGGCCCCGTGATGCGGACCGTTGCTCCCAATGCCACGAGAGCCGGTGCCGTATCAGACGGATGCACGACGAAGCACCCCGCCCCACCCAAAATGCAGTGGAACTGGTTTTCACCTCCGGCGGCGTAACACATGCCGCCACCCTTTCGCATGCAGTCGAACTCGCCCCGGTAGTACCAGCACCGCGGCTTCTGGCAGATGTTGCCTCCGATGGTCCCCTGGTTGCGGAGCTGGGGGCTCGCCACCACGGCGGCGGCCTGCGCCAGTGTACGATATCGCCGTCTGATGAGATCGTTGCCGGCCACTTCGGCGATCGTCGTCGTCGCACCGATGCGCAGCCCGCCGTTGCGGGTCTCTCTGATCCCCCGCAGATCACCGAGCCCCGACAGGCTCACAACCTTGGATGCCTCGAATACACCATCTCGCAGACACCCCAAGAGATCCGATCCGCCGGCGTGCACGGCCGCCCCGTCGGAGGAGAGCTGCCTGAGCGCATCGTCGAGGGTCTGTGCGCGCACGTATGAGAATGATGGCAACATGGCTCACTCCCCCTCTCGGCGCTCAGCGAGCGCTTGCAGAAGTTTGGTGGGATCGATTGGTGTGTCCGTCACCCGCACACCGGTAGCATGAGCGATGGCGTTGGCCACGGCCGCTGCCGTTGGAATGGTCGCAGGCTCTCCGATCCCCTTTGCTCCAACCGTATTGCACTCCGTGTCTTCGGGCTCGATGGGCAAGAACGTCATATCCGCCGGCACATCCATTGCCGTGGGGATCTTGTAGTCGTGCCAGTTCTTGTTCACCATCTTCCCCGTTTCGTTGCCATCGAGGATACGCCGTTCGGTCATCGCATAGCCGATGCCCATGGTGACGCCGCCGAACGCCTGGTTCTGACACGTCAGCTTGTTCATGATCCGACCGCTGTCGTGCGCCGCCAGGAATCGGACAATCTCGACTTCGCCGGTGAGCGTATTCACCTCCACCTCGCAGAACTGGGCGGCGAACGGCGCAATCACCTTGTCCTGGGGATTGGGCCCCCGATACCCGACTCCCGTGAGATTCCCCCGTCGCCTGAGGGCGCGTATCTCCCGGACGCGCAGCAAAACCGACGAATCCGCAGCGGACACAACCGTTCCGTCGCGCAAGGCCAGCGTCGAGGCATCGACGCTGAGTTGAGCAGCTGCGAGATCCAGGAGTTGCTCCTTGATCTCCAATGCCGCCGCTCGGACGGCGGGGGATTCGGTGGGAATGGTCTTGCTCCCCCCGCTGGCCGACGCAAACTGGGTGGTGCCCGTGTCGGCGTGCTCGATCTGAATCGCGCCGGGGTCCACACCCAGCTCCTCGGCCACCACCATGGCCATCACGGTCTTGGTGCCCGTCCCGATATCACTGGCTCCCATGTTGAGGTTGATGCTTCCGTCCGAGAACAGCTTGATCACCGCGATGGAAGGTGGTCCGCCTCCACCGGCCGCCCACGTGCCACCAGCCATACCTACACCACGCTTGATGTGCCCGCGGTTGCCTCCGGCGATTTCCGCCCGGGTTTCCTCCCATCGGAACGCCCTGGCACCGTCCACGAGACACTCCCGGAAACCATTGCTCGTATACGGGCGATTGCCCCGAGCCTGGCTGGTCGTGGCGATGTTCTTGGCCCGCAGTTCGATGGGATCCATGTCGATGGCGTCGGCCAGCTGGTCTAACATCTGCTCGACGGCCCACGCGCCCTGAGGATGGCCCGGTCCGCGAAACGGCCGTTGCGGCGGCGCGTTGATGTAGCAGTCCGAGAGCTCGGTGCGCACGTTGGGACACAGGTACAGCTCGCGGGCGATGAAGTCCACCGAGCCCGATCCCCTTCCCCGATATCCGCCCGTCGCCAGCGCCGTGAGTTCGAGCGCGGTCAGCGTTCCGTCTCGTCTGACCCCCGCCTTGAGGCGCATGTTGGCCGGCGGCCGGTTCCCTACGGCGAGGAGGCTGTCCTCCCGCGTGATGATCAACTTCACCGGCCTTGCGGTCTTCTTCGCCAGGAGCGCCGCAGCGAGGGTGTACCTCCCCGCCTGAAGCTTGGCGCCGAATCCACCACCCATGTAGTGGCCCACCACACGAACTTTGGACAGCGGCATCCCCAACGCGCCTGCCACTCCTGCCTGCACGTTGTACACCCCCTGCGTCGACTCCCAGACGGTGAGGCTGTCGCCATCCCACTTCGCCACACATCCATGCAATTCCAGGGGCGTGTGAATCTCGCACTCCGTCCGATACGTCTCCTCGAGAACGACGTCGGCCTCCGCAAAGCCTCGCGCGATATCTCCGCGCTCGTAGACCCGGGGATCACCCGCCGAGTTGCCGCCCTCCTGAACCTGCGCGGCCCCGGGCTCTAGCGCGCGCCGCTCGTCGGAGACGAATGGCCGCTCGTCGTACGCGACCTGGATGGCGCGCAGGGCGTCGTGGGCCTGGTAGGGCGTTTCCGCGGCCACCGCCGCCACGGGTTCCCCTTCGCACCGACAGGTGGGATTGAACAGATTCGTCTTGATGTACTGCGAGTACGGCCGCGTGGCGTTGTCATCCGGTGTGAACGCGCTGATCACCCCGTGCACCCCGGGCATCCCCTCCGCAGCGCTCACGTCCACGCTCGTCACGACACCATTCGCACAACTGCAGCGGAGAATGGCTCCGTAGAGCATGCGAGGGAGAGAGACATCCGACGGATACACCGCCGTGCCGCTCACTCGCTCGTACCCATCCACCCGCGGCAGCGGCCTTCCCACCACCGTCGTGTCCGACCATGGATCCTGCGCGACGCGAGGTTCCGGTGTTTCAGGAACTTCGAGACCCTCGACGTAATAGAGACCTTCCGGGAGCTTTCTCATGACGCACCTCCCTCGCCGCGCTTGAGTTCCGAGGCCCGTCCCACCGCCTGGAAGATGTGAGCGTACGTTCCACATCGGCACAAATTGCCGCTCATCTGCGTGCGAATCTCTTCGAGGTTCGGGTCTCCGTTTGCCCGCAGCAGCCCTTCGGCCGCCATGACCTGACCGGAGGTGCAATAGCCACACTGGAAGGCATCTTTCTCGACGAACGCCTGTTGCACGGGGCCGATCGCCTCACCGTCCATGAGACCCTCGACCGTCGTGATCTCGGCGCCTTGTGCCTCCATCGCCAAGGTCATGCATGCGTACCGAGGCACACCGCCGATGAGCACCGTACACGCCCCGCACTCGCCGCGTTCGCAGCCGGGTTTCGTACCGGTGAGCCCGAGCTTGTCCCGGAGCACGAACGCCAGCGACCAGCGTGGCTCCACCAGCACGTCTCGACGCCGACCGTTGACGTCCAGCGTCACGCGAGTGACATCGCCCGCCGGAAGCTGCTCGCCTTCGGGCAGCTGCTCGGCTGACACCTGACTGGCGACGGCGACGGTGGCGGCGCCGGTTCCCAGCGACCCCAGGAACCCCCGACGCGTCACCCCACGACGACGTTCTCGGTCTTGGGTGTCTTGTTTCTTACGGTCATCGGTCATAGCAGGATCCTCGGAGATGTGGTGAACGCCGGTGACTGGCCCTGGTTTGGAACTCTGGAGATCGCGGACAATCGCGGCACAACGGTGGGACCTATGGACGCGCGCGACTCATACCCGGGGGTCGCGATGTCCCGGGTCTGAAATCGTGGCAAGTTCCGCAAATCGTGAACAGTCACGGCGGTCGCAGATCTGGGACTGGCTCGTCCCCTCTGGCTGTTGGACCTGTGGTTATCTGGGGCCCGGTCCCTGAACGAACCATGAATCACAGATGAAAACCGACCGGTTCAGACCGATCTCGGGCTCTTCACGATCAGCGGTGATTGTGCGGCGGGTCACTTACAAATCCCCGGGGCAGTCCAACCTTTCGGAGCCACCTCTCACGGGTGGGAAACCTACGCCATTGGAGGCCGAGTCATGAAGAATCGAGCAGCCGCACTGCTAACCCTGGTGTTGGTCTTTGGCCTACCAGCGGCGGGCCACGCACAAATGGGGCTCGGTGCGCACGCTGGCTACGATTTCGACGCCGAGGAAGTCCTGATCGGAGCAACCTTCCGATACGAGCTTGCCGGCGTCCCTATCGGCGGTAATCCCCTGACGCTCGTTCCCGGGATCGATTTCTACCCGGGGGTCGACGGAGCAACCTTCCTGTTCGTGGATCTGGACGGTCAGGTAGCCATCCCGGCGAGCAGTGTCGAGCCTTATGTGGGCGCGGGGCTCTCCATCCGCTACATCTCGGTCGATGGCGGTACGAGTGACTCCGACTTGGGACTCAACCTCCTGGGTGGCGTGGCCTTTGGCACGTCCGACAAGGTGAAGCCGTTCGTCGAGGGTCGTGCGCGTGTGAGCGACGGATCGACAGTGGTTGTCCGGGGCGGGCTCCGCTTCAAGCTCGGGACCTGACCAACACCCCAGCCCTGGCACGAACGGTCGCCGCTCACAGTGGCCACTGGTCGTGCCGGAGGCTGCCCCGTCAGGTACCTACTTTCACTCGCCGCTCGAACAGCGCCCAGCGATCGTCCACCTCGGCCTGTACGGCCGCGATATCCTCGTCGGTGAGGTGGCGGAAACGGCCCTGTTTGCGGAGATAGGGCTCCACCGAACCGCCCGGGTGATCCACTGTGAAACGCCAGCGTCTCCCGTCCTCCACCTCCACCAGGGGGAATGTCCGGTTGTGCACCGCCATCCGGGCCATCTCCACGGTGGACTCGTCGGAGTACTTCCAGCCTGGCGGGCACGGCGCGAGGATGTGGAGAAATCGGGTCCCGCGGATCGCCTTCGCCTTCTGCACTTTTTCGACCAGATCCACGGGGAATGCCACCGAGGCGGTGGCCGCATAGGGAATCCGATGGGCCGCCAAAATGGCCAGAATGTCCTTCTTTGGGTGGGCCTCCGGGTGGTTGGACGGTGTCGTGGTGGTCCAGGCACCTGCCGGCGTGGATGACGACCGTTGGATGCCGGTGTTCATGTACGCTTCGTTGTCGTAGCAGCAGTAGAGGAAGTCCTCGTTCCGCTCGGCCGCACCGGAGAGGGCCTGAAGCCCGATATCGAACGTTCCACCGTCGCCGGCCCACGCCATCACGGTCGTCTCCGAGTCACCACGCACCTCCAAGGCGGCCTTCACTCCGGATGCCACAGCCCCAGCCGTCTCAAACGCCGTGTGGTACAGGGGAACCTTGAGGGAAGACTGAGGCCAGGGCCCCGCGATGATCGTCCAGCAGCACGCCGGCATGACGACGATGGTCTGGGGCCCGAGCCCCTTCAGCACCATGCGCATCGCCATGGCGCCGGCACAACCGGGACACGCCAGGTGTCCGGACGTGACAAGCTCCTCTTGTGGGATCTGCTCGCCAATCATCGTCTGACTCATGATGTCACCCCCACCCAGAGATCTTCCCGTTTCGGCCCCTTGGCTGCGCGGGCCTCCGTGATGATCTCCTCGATGACCGGCGGCGTGACGTCTCTCCCTCCCAACCCGAGCACGTAGCCAAAGACCGTGGGCCGGTCGTCCAACGGAACGTCGTAGAGGGCCGCACGAATCTCCTCGGCGAAGATGCCGCCGTGTCCGGGCGAGATGTTCCGATCGAGAACCGCCACGCGTTTCACTCCCTTCAGCACCTTGCGAATCTCCGCCGTAGGAAACGGCCGGAAGGCCTTCATCTTCACCAGGCCGATCGCGTCGCCCCGGTCGCGACATTCGTTGACGACATGCCGCGCCGTCGACGTAATGGTTCCCGATGTCACCAGCAACAACTCGGCGTCGTCGGCGCGGTAGGCCTCCACCGCCCCATACCGTCGCCCGGTGAGTTGCTCCCACTCCACCTCCACCTCCTCGAGGGCCGACAGCGCCCGCTCCATGGCGTCGTGCTGGTCCTTGCGCATCTCGGTGTAACTGTCCGGCCGCACGAGCCCGTTGAATGCCCGGGGATCGGACACATCCAACTTGACCTTTGCTTCGCGTTGCGGCAGAAACGAATCCACGGTCTCTGCACTCGGAATGTCCACGGGCTCGGAGGTGTGGGACAGGAAGAACGCATCCAGAATGATCATCGCCGGCAGGTCTACCCTCTCCGCCAACTTGAAGGCTTGGATCGTCGTATCCAATACTTCCTGGTTGTTCTCGCAGTAGAACTGCATCCAACCGGTGTCGCGCTGGGACAAGCTGTCGTTTTGATCCGTCCAGATGTTCCACCCCGGACCCAACGCGCGATTGATATTGGCCATGACGATGGGATGACGGCCCAACGACGCCCAGTGCAGCAACTCGTGCATCAGCGCCAAACCCTGGGACGATGTGGCCGTGAACGTCCGCACCCCCGCCGCCGACGCGCCGATGCACGCGGCCATCGCCGAGTGCTCCGATTCCACCGGAATGAACCGCGCCGCCAGCGTGCCCTGGGCACACATCTCGGAGAGCTCCTCCACGACCTGGGTCTGAGGCGTAATGGGGTACGCGGAAATCACCTCGACACGGGACAACTGCGCGCCCCACGACACCGCGTGGTTCCCCATGATCACTTTTTTCATAGTCCCTCTCTCGTCATCACAATGGCGCCTCGAGGACACTCCTCGGCGCACACGCCGC
>JBDHHA010000010.1:0-66970 GCA_039589615.1 Gemmatimonadota bacterium | reverse complement strand
CGTTCCGCTGGTTGCTTTCAGCGGGTCCACCCCACGAGGTGGGATCGGGAGGTCAAGGGAAGACATTCCAAGGGCCCCACGGGGTGCAAGAGTCCCTGAGGCTGGATCCTCGGATGGAGAATCTCCGCTATCGAGCGAAAACATGATTCATCCGAGGGCGGTCCAACGGCTGATGAGACACAAGACCACTTAGCGGTGGCAGAGAAAGGAGCACTCATGACCACTTATCCTGGACTCTTGGCACAGCTCGGGTACATCCAACGCGTGCTCAAGATGAACACCCAGGGGCTCACCAATGAGGACAGTCTGGTACAGCCTGCGCCTGGCGGAAACTGCTTGAACTGGATTCTGGGTCATATGGTGGCGACACGAAACCAGACGTTAGAGCTGGCTGGCCAACCCACCATATGGAGTGAAGAGAAGGCTGAACGCTATCGCCGCCATTCTCCGCCGATCGAGGGTCCCGAGGAGGCGGTGGTCCCGATCGACGAAATCCTTGCCGACTTCGAGAAGTCGCAGGAGGCTATCATCGCGGGTATCGAAGCTCTGTCAGAGGAGGAGCTGGCGGTCAAGGTGTCTTGGTTCGGGGAGGAAGTCGAGAAGGCGATTGTTCTGGCTAGCCTCGTCTTCCACGAGGCATACCACTTGGGGCAGACCGGCTTGGTCCGCCGTCTCGTTGGGAAAGAAGGGGCAGTTAGCTGAGGTCGCGGAGCGTGGAACCTGAGGAATCCAAACGCACATTTGAGCGGCCGGAATGGGGCGGGCTCATCACTCTGGACAACCTGCTTCAGATGCTGGATTGGCACGTACACCATCACCTTGCGAGACCAACAGGGTTCGTGAATGCATGGAACCATTCCCTTCGCGTGGGTGTGCCCCGTAGGGGTTTCTCCTACTGACGCTCTTTGCGCTCTGGAATCCCCAAGATTGTTACCCTCCGAGAAACGCAGATCACTCTGCCACCGCCTCTACTCTGTCCTCAACACGTCGATCGGGTTGACCCTCGTAATTCGCCGTGCTGGCAGATAGCTGGCCAACAGACAGAGGATCAAGAGTGAAGCAGCAACCAGCGCGTAAGTGAGTGGGTCAGAGGGTTCGACATCGAACAGAAAGCCTGACACAGCACGGCTCACCCAAAGCGCAACGAAGACACCGACAGTTATGCCAAGTAGGCTGGTGACCATCGAACCACCCAAGATGGCTGTCACCATCCCGGCTTCCCGCGCCCCCAGGGCCATTCGGATTCCCATCTCCCTCGTGCGTAGAGCCACCGCGCGGGCTGTCACGCCGAATACCCCGACGCCCGCCAGCACTGACGCCAGGACTCCAAACACACCCATCAGTAATGTGCGGTATCGTTCATCACTTGCCGAGCGCGAGATGAGCGAAGCCATCGTGCCGCTTTGCGTGATTGCCAAGTCCCGATCCAATGACCATACCGCGTTGCGCATCAGGGGGATCACATGCGTCGGATCGCCCGAGGTTCGGGCCGCGAAGCTCACATCGGCTCGCGTGAACTGGGAGAATGGGACGTAGAAAACTAAATCATGCGGCGCCCCAAGGGTCTCTTGCCGAACGTCCCCGACAACCCCGACTACCGTAACGGTAGTCCACGGGTACACCAACCGACGACCGACGGGGTCTTCGTTGGGCCACAGACGGTGTGCCAACGCTTCGCTTACCACCGTGACAGACGGTGCGTTCGGGCTGTCCGCATCGGTGAACGTCCGACCCTGCACGAGGGGGATGCCCATCATCTCGTGGAATCCAGGAGCGACGTGGAAGAGCCTGCCTCTCAGCCGGTGCAGGCTCGGGTCCGTTGCCTCATCACGCACGCCCCAACCGGCTGTGGTGCCCGGGAACGGAAGGCTGTTGGCCGCTGTAACTGCCTGAACACCGGGGATCATCTCGAGCTGTTGCAGTACCTCGACGACGAATGCGGTATGGGTCTCCTGTGTTGCGTATTGACCTTCAGGAAGTGACACGTGGAGGGTGGCTAGGCTGGCAGCTGCAAATCCCGGATCGACCGCGCGTAGTCGCGACAGGCTGCGGGCGAGCAGGCCGCCTGTTACGAGCAGCACTGCCGCGAGCGCGACCTCCAGCACTACAACGGTTCTCTGAAACCGGCGGACCCGCCCCGTCCCCGTACGCCCCGATGCACGCAGAGCCGCGCCGATTGAAGACCGGGCCGCAAGGATCGATGGTACGGTTCCGAATACAAGCCCAGCCAGGGTGCCCAGCGTTGCCGCAAAAGCCAGAGCGAGACCATTCACGCCCACCTGGTCGATTCGCGGAATCGGTGGAGCCAGCATTAACAAACCACGTGTTCCCGCGATTGCGACGAGTACTCCGACCGCGCCACCCAACAGACCCAGCAACAGGCTTTCCGTCAGGAGTTGGCGCATGATCCGAACACTGCCCGCGCCAAGCGCCGAGCGTGTCGCGAGTTCCTGGCGACGTCCCTGCATCTCTCCCAGTGACAGCGTTGCGATGTTCCCGCACGCGATCAAGAGCAGTAGGCCGGTGGCTGCCAGAAGCAACAACAGCGGTGAATCCAGACCTCGGGTTTCATCTTCCTCGCGAGGGACGAGTCTGACTGTCGCGTCGTCAGAGTCCGCAGTGCTTGCGACGATGGTCTGGGTCTCGGCCAGCGCCTGGTCTATGGTGACGCCGGGCTTCAGCCTTCCGATCGATTGGTACATGCTGGACCCGCACCCGATGCAGTCGTACGACTGACCGAAGGGCAGCCAGACTTCTTTGCTGGCGACCTCGCGGGTGCCAAGAGGTGACTCGGTGAGCCAGCGCAGTCGGAAACCTTCCGGCAGCACACCCACAATCGTCCGACCGATACCATCGAGAACGATGGTCTGACCGAGCACGTCCGGGTCTGCCCCGAAAATGCGTGTCCAAAACTCAAAACTCACGACAGCGACAGGGGCCGCCCCGCCGGGTTCCGTTCCTTCCTCCCTCGGCAGGAACCAACGGCCCAGGCTTGGACTAACTCCCAGCACGGACAAGACGGATGCAGTGGCGGTTCCCAAGGAGACTCTCTCGGGTCGCTCTGTTCCAGTCAGGGTGCCCTGTCCCCACTGGCTTGCGTTGTAGATCGCCACATCCTGAAACAGAGTGTTGTTCTCTCGCCAGAGGCGATACTGATCGTCCCTGAAGTTCATGTGTTGACCCCACTCGGGACGGCTGATCCAGGCGGTCACCAATTGGCCAGGTTCCCGATACGGGAGTTGTTTCAACAGCACACCGTCGATGACGCTGAACATTGACGTGGCCGCGCCGATCCCAAGCCCGAGTGTGAGTACGGCAACAACGGTGTAAAGCGGACGTTTCCGCAGTGACCGCAGGGAGTAGCGGATATCCAGAATCGCGGACTCGAACAAGCGTCCTTTGCGCGGGATGTTTCGGTCACGGCGCCCGGACCCGTTCGGGGAGCCGAACCAGCGGTCACTGTGGGCGAGTGCAGCCTTGTACGGCACTTCGATGTTGGCACGCAGCAAGAACACGGCAACACCGAGCAAACCGCTCTGACGCCGCTCGGCCTCGTACATGTCTCGAAAGACGTCGGTCATGTCCTGAGCGACTGCCCGGCGTACATGAGCTGGATAACACCGTAATAGCAGACAGTAGAGTCTCTCCCATACGGAGGGCTTGCGTGGGTGAGAATGCCGTTTCATCGTGCATCCGCCCTGAGGAGGTTCCGAGCTTCAACCTGTTGTACCAGGCTCTTCATTCGTGCCGCATCTGCCGTCAGCACGTCCTTACCCAGCTTTGTGATGCGATAGTAGCGGCGGCGTTGGTCGTCCAGATCCTTGGCGGGCCGACGAGACGATTCGACCAGAAGCCGGCTTTCCATGAGCCTCTGCAACACGGCATAGAGATTCCCTGGCAGGAGCTTCACCGCGCCGTCAGTGCGCTCGGCTATGTCTTTGACCATGCGGTAGCCGTGACGTTCACCATCAGCCAACACCAAGAGCACCAGAAATTCCACCGGTCGCAGCGGGAGCAAGTCGCCAAGGTCGTGTTTCTTCGTCTTCTCACTCATGATGACCACCACGGGTTCTAGCCTCCAGCACGGATCAATTTGTTGCCGGGGCTTCTAATGTCGACAAGTATACTCATCGTAAGTATACTACGAGCGATCAGGTAGAAAGTTTCAGGGCCCGCATTTGCTCGGGAGGCCGATCGAACGGATGAAGAATTCCTAATGGCGTGTGTGAATGGCGGGCCTTGCTTGTGAGTCCGGTCACAAGTCCAATACCCGCTTTTGACGTGCCACCGGCGGCGATCTCCGCCTTTCGGACCCACCTGCGTTCCTCGCAGCTGGCCGGCAAGGCCAGACTCGACTCGCCAAGGATAGGGAATCCTAGGCGAGACGCTGTGGGTAGCTGGGTCGGCGGAAACCCCTACTCTCCGCGAGCTTAGCGCTCACTCGTGCGAATGGCATACATGGTCCTTGTTGCCTTCGCCTCGACACCAATGCTCGCTGGAGCGGTGTCGCCGCCAGCGGAGGGGCCCGCCTTGCAGGATCGCATGGTGCGGTGCAGGCAGGGTGGGTCATCGTGGGGGACGACCCACCCGGAAGGTTCAGGTCGGCATCGGAATCCGGCTCGCATTGTCGCTCAACCAATCCCGCAACGTCGTTAGCTCGGGATTGAGCCGACGGGACACGTCCAGGTTGCGGTGACCCAGGTACGCGTCCTGACAATCCCGCTTGAACTGGAACATGTTGCCGACGTCGTCGGCGCCGGGGAAACCGAAGCCGCGGTACACATCCGCCGGAACGGCGTTGTAGGTGACGAGCCGCCCGAGCGCGTCCGACAGGGCGTCCGCGATCTCGGTACCGGTGAGGTGCTCGGCGGCAACGCCCACGGATTGGCCGATGAACTCATCGCCGGCTTTGAAGATGCCGTACGCGCAGCGGCCGATGTCCTCCGCCCAGATGATGGGGAGCTTCGCGTCATCCATGGGGAAGACCACGAACAGCGAACCGTCTTCCGCCTTCTGGGGGCCCCACCCGAACGTGATGAAGTTGTCGAAGTACGCTGACGTCAGGAGAAAGGTGGTCGGCAGGCCGTCGAAGTGCTTGTTGGCGTCCGCCTTGGCATCGAAGTGCGGGACCTTGTAGTGCTCCTGGAGGGTGGGCATCCGGTCGTCGTTCAACGGAATGAAGTCCCGCGTGTCCTCGAAGGTGGACCAGATCACATGCTGGACGCCGGCGGCCTTGGCCGCCTCCGCCAGGTTCTTGCCCTGCTCCGTCTCCTTCTGGGGGGAGAAGTGTTCCCAGAAGTTGGTGACGCAGAACGCGCCGTGGGCGCCCTGGAACGCCTGTGTCAGGCTGGCCACGTCATCCAGGTCGGCCTGGACCACCTCGGCCCCGGCAGCGGCGAGGGCCCTTGCGTTGTCGGAATCTGGGTTCCGGGTGACGGCCCGAACCGCAAACTCACTGTGCTCGTCGTCGAGGATCGCCCGGACCAGGCCTCCCCCCTGCGCGCCGGTCGCTCCCATTACCACAATGATCTTCTCGCTCATTCCTGCCTCCTTCAAAGGTGGGCTGCGCCGCGGTCCCACGACCCGCGATCAACCGGCAACGCTGAATCCCGCCCTCCAGTTCCCGCCTACGATATGGAGCGGAATCTGGCCCCGGGTGTCGGGGCTTCTACTCGACGGGATCGACATCCGCGTGGACGTTCCGGCGGCGGTCCACGTGGCCACCGTCTAGGACGTGGGGTAACCTTTTGTCAATCAAGAGCATCTGGTCGCGGAGCGATCACTTTGCTCGATCGCAAAGAGAGGTCCGACGATGTATGATCCGAGAGAAGATGCTCAATACCAGAGCAGTGGCTCGGCGCCGTCACTGTCGGGAGATTCCATGACCGATGAAACCAAGGCAGTACGAGAACCGCGTTACACGCCCAGCTGGTTGATCCCGCAGACCGTCGAGGGCATCGGATTCAGCCTGGCCGATGCGGCCAGCCGCCTGACCCATTGCCCGGCGGCCGTCATCGTCCGGGATCCCACCACGGAGACGGCGTCGGTCGTGGCCGCGTCCACGGGGGCGGACCGTCGCCTCCTGGGGACCCTCGTGGCCCCCGGGTCAGCGGCCGGGCGCGCGTGCGTTGGGGACGTCACGGCGTACGGCCTCGGCTCGGAGGATCTTCTCGGCGAGCGGCATGCGGATCGCCGTGGGCGAGAGCATCAAGGAGTGGCTTTTTCGCTCCTCGAGGGTCACCGGAGCGTCGGCGCCCTCGTGGTGTTCGCTCCTCCCGAGTTGGTGGACCGCTCGACGAGCGAGCAGCTGGCCACCCTCGGGAAGCAGGCGGGCCGGGTGATTGGGCGGACCCTGGCACATCTGACGGCCGAGAAGCAGGGACTCCTCGACGAGGTCACGGGCCAACCCAATCGCGAGGGCCTCGAGCACGCAATGCACGACATGCTCCGCAAGGAGTGCTGCCTGGTCCGGGCCGACATCGATCAATCGGCGGAGCTTGATCGCGGGATGGTCAACTCCGTTCTCAGGCAGATCGCCACCATTCTCCGCAGCACGCTCCGGGAGTACGACGTGCCGGCGCGCCTCGAAGGAGTGGAGTTCGCCCTGTTCCTTCCGGATACGGCGCTGGACCAGGCCATCATGGTGGCCGAGCGAGTGCGGGTGGCCGTGAGCGAAACGGACTTTGGCTCTGAGGAGAAACACCCACTCACGTGTTCCCTGGGCGTCGCGTCGATCCCCGACACGGTGTCGGACGTGGACGATCTGATGGAGGCGGCGTCGCGTGCGGTGCAGCAAGCCAAGGAGGAGGGACGGAACCGGGTGGTGGTGGCGCAGGCGTAGCGCTACGCCCCGACCTCCGCGTCCAGGAGCTTGCCAGCCTCGTCGGCGGTGAGAGGCTGTGAGAACAGGTATCCCTGGGCCTGCTCGCAGTGCAGGCCGGCAAGCTTCTCCGACTGCTGCGGTGTCTCGACACCTTCCGCGATGACGCGGATGCCCAACTGCCCGGCCAAGGTGATCATGGCTTGCACCACGGCGGCCTTTTCTCCCGGCACCCCAACCTGACTGATGAACGAGCGGTCGATCTTCAGCGTGTCGATCCGAAAGCGATTGAGGTAAGAGAGGGACGACGAACCCGTTCCAAAGTCGTCGATCTGTACCAGCACTCCCAGATCCCGGAGCTTCGAGACCACCTGGATATTCGCTTCGGGATCGTCCATGAGCACCGTTTCCGCTACCTCGAGTTTGAGGCGGCTCGGCGGCAAGCTGGCTTTCGTGAAGGATTCCCTGACTTGCTCCAGTAAATCGGTTTGGCGTAGTTGCTTCGCCGAAAGGTTCACGCTCATCGTGATGTCTTTTAGGTGCGGGTAGCGCGCCGCCCACTCGGCCATCTGCCGGCACGCTTCCTCCATGATCCATCGACCGAGGGGAATGATGAGTCCCGTTTCCTCCGCCAGCGGAACGAACGACGCCGGCGACACCAGGCCGCGTTCCGGGTGTTCCCAGCGCACCAACGCCTCGAAATCCGTCACGCCCTCGGTGGCAATGGTGACGACGGGGAGATAGACGAGCCGGAACTGATTTTTGTGCACCGCCGCGCGAATGTCGGTTTCCAGTTGCAGTAGGCTGACAGCCCGCTCGTGCATCGCCACGTCGAAGATCTCGTATCGCGCCTTGCCCCGCGCCTTGGCCCGGTACATGGCGGAGTCGGCGTGTCGAATCAAGTGTTCGGGTCCGTCCAGTGACTCTTCGCTCACGGCGATCCCGACGCTGGCAGTGGTGTATACCTCGCGGCCGTCCAGATCGATGGGCTCTTCCAGGGCGGACAGAATACGCTCGGCGACCCGGGTGGTGTCGCTGCTGTCCGTGATGTCGTCCAACAACACCAGGAATTCGTCGCCCCCGAGGCGGGCCACGACGTCGCCCGGTCGCAAGCATCCCTTGAGGCGGTGGGCCACCTCAATGAGCACTTGATCCCCGGCGGCGTGCCCCAGGCTGTCATTCACCACCTTGAAGCGGTCCAGGTCCACGAACAGCACGGCAAATACGTAGTCCTTGCGGCGCCTCGTGCGGCGGAAAGAGCGGTTGATGAGGTCGTTGAGGAACGCCCGGTTGGGCAGGTTGGTGAGGGAGTCGTAGAGCGCTTCCTGGGCCAGCTGCTCCTCGACGGTCTTGCGCTGTTCGATGTCGGTGAGGGAGCCGGCAATGCGGTACGGCCTGCCCTCCGGATCGCGCTCGGCGATGCCTCGTGCCAGCACCCAGCGGTAAGACCCGTCTTTGTGGAGAACGCGATGCTCGTTCTCGAAGTGGAACGAGCGATCGTCTCGGTGAGTTTCGAGCTCTGCTTGGACCTTGGGAAGGTCGTCTTCGTGAACCCGGCTGAGCCAGGCTTCCGGCGTGTTGTCGATCTCTGCATCGCCGTAGCCCAGCATCGTCTTCCAGCGATGGGAGTAGTAGATCTCGTCGGTCTCGAGATTCCAATCCCAGAGGCCGTCGTTGGCCCCGCGAATCGCCAGGGCGTACCGCTCCTCGCTTTCCCGCAGGGCGCGTTCCGCCCTTTTTCGTTGGGTGACGTCCTCGCACGTTGTCACGATGCCGATGGCCTCGCCGGAGGCATCACGCACTACGTCGGACATGAGGTGTACCGGGAACTCGCTGCCGTCTTTGCGCACGTTCATCGTGTCCCGTCGCCACCGCTTCATCACCTCGATCTGTCGCCTGCCCATGGGCCGGGCGCGCTCGTGCGGCGCGAAGATCCGCACGTCCTTCCCGATCAGCTCCTTCGGCGTGTACCCGTGGAGTGTGGCGTCGGCCGGATTGGAGTACACGATGCGTCCATTGAGGTCGGTCACCGTGACGCCGAGCTGCATGGTCTCGACCGCATGTTCCATCTGCCGCAGCGAGTCCTCGATGCGCTTGACCCCGGTGATGTCGCGGTACATGGCGAACGCGGAGATCGGCAAACCGGCAATCCGGACGGGGGCGGCGAGAATGGACACGTCGACCAGCGAGTCGTTTTTGCGGCGGAGCACCGACTCGACCTGGATCCGCTTGCCGGCGATCAGGTCCGTCGTGATAGCCCGCAGCTCCTCCATTCGGCCGCTGGGCGCCAGCAACTCGTGCACGGGATATTCCAGGATTTCACCGGGCGTGTACTCGAAGGTGGCGGTGAACGCCCGGTTGACCTGTGCGACCCTGCCGTTCCGATCCAGCAACACGATGGGTTCGCTGGATGTCTCGAAAAGCTCCTCCAAGAACGCCCGGTGCACGCCCAGTTGTCGCTCTACGCTGCCGTGGCGCGTCGTCATCCGGTCGAGGAGGACGATACCGAGGATGGCCACGCCCCCGATCCCCAAGGTCGAGAGCTGCCCGATGCCGAAAGAGCGGATGGTCCAGGACTCGATCAGGCTGACCAGAGTCAAGACGTGGACGAGGACCACCAGCCCGAATAGCGCGGCCAGGCCCCGGTGTCGGATGTCGCCGGGGCGCGCCGCCACAACGACCGACCAGGTCGCGGCAGCCAGCAGGATGAGCAGCGCTAGAGCGCCAACGAATGTCATAGACGGCTTGGGTGGCTTCGCCAGAAGTATGTAGAATCTTGGCGGTGGCGGAAACCCCTTGAATCCAACAGGTTAGGAGCCCCAGAGACCGGAGGAGGGGGACCCTAGGGCCGGTCCTTCTTCTTCATCTCCGTGAAGAGCCGGTCGGCTCCCTCATACCGCGGATCGCGTTTGGACGGTTCGTCCGAGAACTCGCGCCTCTTGCCCTGTTTCCCGGGGGGGCCCTTGCCCTCCTCGGCGTCTTGGGCGGCCTTGCTCGCCTCGCGGTTCTTCTCCGCGAGTCGCTGCAGTTTGCGCAAGTCTGGCATCTTCATGGTGTGGTTCCCTCTGCATAGGCGTGGCGTGTGCTCCCGGCCTCACCCGTCTTCTTAATCAGCGAGTCGAACGCCGTCAAGACGTGAGAGGCCACAGGATCCCTGTAATCCACGACACATCCGGCCCCGCGATGATCGGACTATTTTGGACGCGAGGACTCTCATGCCGCGCACCGGGGCGCGGTGACGCTCCGACATTCGTGCCGGGTAACAAATGACTCAGACGGTACTCAGGAAGCTCGTATCACTCGTGGGACTCGAGGGTGCGTTCCTCGTGGCGGTCCTCCTGTACGTCGGAATCGCGGTGACGCCGGAGTCGGTCCCCGGATCGGTCCGTTTCCTTCCCTATGCGGTATTTGCGGCAGGCATCTTGGTCAGTTGGCGCTATGGCCGCAGCCGCCTGGTGCTCAGCATGGTCGCCTTGGCCCTGGCCGATCGTGCGCTGCTGGTCTATCCCGGGGGCGTTCCCGAAGGGCCGGTGTTCCACCTCGTGGCATTCCTGCTTCCCATCAACCTCTTCTGGATCAGCTGGATCGCGGAGCGGGGGACGTTCACGCCGATGGGGCAGGGCCGCCTCGCCGCCGTCCTCCTGCAAGCGGCAGTGGTGATCCTGTTCGCCGCAGCGCCTCCGGCTTGGGTGACCGGCGCATTGCGGCTTTCCCCCCTTCCAGAAGGATGGTTTGCCTGGACCCCGATAGGTCAGCCGGCTCTGGTGATGTTCGGGGTGGCGTTCGGGGTGTCGGTCGGGCGAATGACGTTGAACTCGAATGCCACGGGCCGCGGCTTCCTGTGGGCCCTCGTGGCGTCATTCGCGGCCCTGAGCACTCTTCGGGGGCAGCCAATCCCCACCATCTACTTCTCGGCCGCGGGTCTCATCCTCATCGCGTCGGTGATCGAGGCGTCCTATTTCATGGCGTATCGGGACGGACTCACGGGACTGCCGGCAAGGCGGGCGCTCAACGAAGATCTCCTGAAGTTGAACGGTCAGTACACCATCGCGATGGTTGACGTGGATCGCTTCAAGAGCTTCAACGACCGCTACGGACACGCTGTGGGTGACCAGGTATTGCGCAAAGTGGCATCGCAGTTGGGGCGTGTGGGAGGGGGCGGAAAGGCGTTCCGATATGGAGGAGAGGAGTTTGCCCTGTTGTTCCCGGGGAAGGACCCGAAGGACGTGTCCCAATTCCT
The DNA here is from genome assembly GCA_039589615.1 of Gemmatimonadota bacterium. Lineage (GTDB taxonomy): Bacteria > Gemmatimonadota > Gemmatimonadetes > Gemmatimonadales > GWC2-71-9 > B3T1B10. The sequence goes on along the minus strand of JBDHHA010000010.1, from coordinate 55,910 downwards.
CGAGGATCTCCGCGGGGCAATCGAGAAGGAGAAGTTTGCGTTGCGCGGCAAGGACAGGCCCAAGGAGCGGCCCGAGGAACCCAAGCCCAAGGGAAGACCACCCAAGAAGGTATCGGTTACGGTGAGCATCGGTGCGGCGGGCCGCAGTGATCGACGGTCCGCACCGTCCGAGGTCATCACCTTTGCCGACCGGGCGCTGTATCAGGCCAAGAGTGCAGGGCGAAACCGAGTGAACGTGGTGAACGGCACGCGGTAGCCCCTCGGTGCCGTAGGTAGGAAGCAGGTGTGCTTCAGCAGGATTCCGGGCTACTTTCTCGGCATTCCTCCTCAATTGGATCATTATGAGAGGCTCCATCCTGTTGGCCACGCTGGCCGTGCTTCCGGCCGCCGCGCACGCCCAATCCTTTCGCCAGACATCGGCGGATTCCTACACCCGCTACGAGCTCCTCGACCCCGCGTCCCAGAGCTTCCGCATCATCTACGACGTGAGTGCCACCACACCGGGGGCGACGGTCTATTTCAACGGGCCAGCCACTCCCGTGGGAGATCGTGGACGGAACGGCGGCGCGCCAGGCAGGGATGGAGAACGCCAGCGCCGAGGGGCAATACATCCAGGTCAGCCTGGCACGACCCGTCCCCGAGGGGGGAGAGGCCCGGCTTCGCATCGACAAGACGTATCGCGATCCGGCGAGCTACACGGGCAACGGCGATGCCATCATGTTCGAGCGATCCCTCGGGATTCGCCGGAACGCCGTCGTGCTCCCCGAAGGGTACGAGCTGACGGCATCCAACTATCCGTCGCAGGTGGCGACGGAGGCCGATGGCCGGATCAGGGTCAGCTTCATGAATCCCGGCCCCGGTGCCGTGTCGCACGTGATTCGCGGGCGGAAGCTTCCTGCCGGACCGAGCCGCCCTCCCGCCGCGCGCACCGCCGGGGCGCCCCAGGCGACGACGACGCAACCCGTCCCGTCAGGCGCACGCCTCGACTACCGGTTTTCCGAACGCGCGTTCCAGGATCGGGAGATCGTGTACTTCCTCCAGCAACCAGAGACCCACTCGTTCCGTCTCTACCACGACTACACCGAGGGCCGCGCCGGCGTGGACCGCTACCTCAACGTGGTGCGCGGGGGCAGCAAAGCGTCGAATCCGTCGGCGCGGATCCTCGATACGGGAGAAGAGCTCGAGGTGGAAACGCTGCGGGGCGACGAGATCCGAGAGCGGGGAATCGAGGTCGGTGGTGAGGTGACCGCCGAAACCGAGGTCGTGGTGATCTGGTTCGACGCGGTGGAGCCCGGTCACTCGGTGCGGCTGCGCATCGAGGAGACCTACACCGATCCGAGCCGCTATCTGCTCGCCGGCGACGAGCTGGTGTGGGACCGGAGTTTCGGCCGACCCCGCAACTCGGTGCTGCTCCCGGACGGGTGGTACCTCACGGCCAACGCGGTGCCGGCAGTGATCAATCAGGCCGGCGACGGACGGATCAGGCTGTACTACGAGAACGACCGCCCGGGCAACATCGACGTGTTCGTCAAAGCCAGGCGGCGCCAGTAAGTAGGAGGTGGGGCGACTGCGGTGCGCCGTTTGTCACCGCAGCGCGCGTTGGGTCGCTCTCGATTCTACCGCCTCCGACCCGAGTGACCGCCAAGCGAACCGCAGCGCGCGGAGGTGATAAATGGCGTGCCGCAGTCGCTTGCGCACTACTTCCTACGATTGACCGTCCATCTTCCAGAACGTGATTCCGCCGGCCTGCTGGGCGACCGGTACGTCCGCCACACGCTGGAGGGATCGCAGGTCGAAGATGTCCACCTTGCCGGGCTCGGCTCCGACTCCCTCCACGCTCACGAAGGCGTAGCGGGAATCGGGCGAGACAACGACGCCATGGGTGACGGTCGTGCTGGACTCGACGATCCCGCGACTTTCTCCCGAGTTCACGTCGATGAACTGGACGCCCGCCCCCTGCTTGAGGGTCGCCACCAGCGTTCGGCCGTCCGGCGTGATCTCCATGTTGTAGGGGCCGCGTCCGGTGGCGATGCGGCGCCGCAGCGTCCAATCCTCGTAGTCGATTTCCAGAATGTGATCGGCCTTGTTGCACGCCACGAAGATCCGGTCACCGGCCGGCGTCGCCAGCGCCCACGTCGGCGAGCAGGTGGGTGTGCTGGGTGTGTGGCTCTCGGTGTCGAAGTGGTCCAGGGCCCCCTCGCGGTCCTTTGCCACGCTGAACCGGCGTGCCACCTCGAAGGTCTGGGTGTCGATTTCGACGAGCTGGTCGTCCATCATGCAATTGGTGAACCACCTGGTCCCCATGGGGTGCATGCGGCCCCCGTGCGGCATCGTGCACGTGGTGGTTTGCGCCACCTCCATCAGCTCGGGCGTGTAGACCACCGAAATCGTGGACGGCACCATCTCGCCGTGAAGATTGAAGTTGACGACGAAGGCGAAGAGGTCGTCGGGCGTGAGGTCGAGGGTGGCGGGAAACCGTCCCAGCAGGATCGGATCGCCCACGACGGTGTCGGCGCCGGTTTCGATCTTCCAGAGCTTGCCGTCGGGAATACCGTGCCCGGTCGTCATGTAGAGATACCGGCCGTCTCGCGACATCCGCAGGCCGTGGGGCCCTTCCGTCTCGACCTGCATCTCGCCAACGGGGATGGTCTTTTCGACTTCGGCGCCGCCCGGTCCGAAGCGAACCAAGTGGAGGAGATCTGCGGATTCCGCGCCGACATACACCCAGTAGGTTGCCGAGGGGCCCTGGGCGTCGAGCGGCGGGGCTGCAATCGCGACGGCGATCAGTGCGGGGATCCAGCTGCATCTCATCGGTTTTCCGATCTTCAGATGTGATTGTCGGTCTCGGTGGCGGCGCTGCCGCTCCGGCGACCCTTGCTCTCGACCTCCGGCGAGCTACAAGTTTACAGGTCCAGAGCCACCGGACGCCAGATCGCCCAGCATTCGTGGCCTGGGCGGCGTATGGATAGCATCGAACTCTGCAGCGGAGTAATCGAGCCATGATCCCACGATATCGTAGTATGCTCTTTACGTGCGTCCTCCTGGGCGCAACGGTCACGCCTGCGCTGGCCCAACGAGGGGTCGGCGAGGACGTCTTGCGGGCGGGGGAGCGGGTTGCCCGCCTCGTCGCCATTCCCACGCAGCTCACTCTTCAAGCCGGCGACACCGTCCCTCTGACGGTGACGGCGTTGGACGCCCAGGGGACCGAACTCCAGGTCGCCGCGCGCTTTGCCTCCCCGCGGAACGCCCTGACGGTAGGCACCAAGGAGCGGGGGGCCGCGGCGTTCGCGTCCCTGGACCGCATCGTGATTGGGCGCCAGGCCGGCGAGTACGAGATCGTCGTGTCCGTCGTCGTTCCGGCGGGCAGCACTCGCGAGCCCTCATCGGTGACGATCCCGGTGTCAATCGTCTGGCCGGCGGCCTCACGCATCGAGATCACCGCCGACCCCGGCACCCTGTATGCCGGCACCACGCTGCGGCACCGCGCCGCGGCATACCACGCCAACGGCACCTCCAGGCCCGAGCCTCGGTTCCGGTGGACCTCGTCGGATCCTTCGGTGGCCACGGTAGACCGCTTTGGGCAGGTGACGGCCAACATGGCTGGAAGTGTGACCATCACGGCGGCGTTGAATGATGCCAGGGCGAGCGTGCGGTACCAGGTCGCCGATCTGCCGGCCACGCGCCTCGAGATTGCCGGCGGCCTCGATGACGCGCGAACCGGGGATGTGCTGCGTTTCACCCCGCGAGCAACCGACGCGCGCGGCAACGTCGTCAGCGGTGTGCCCATCACATGGACCTACACGTTCATCCCGGACGACAGCATCAACGCGCCCGGTGCGTCGGGGCAGATCGCCGACGGCAAATTCGTGGGTGAGGTACCGGGGCAGTACACGATCATCGCCTCCGCCGGCCCGCTCAGCGCCCGCCGCACCGTGGATATGCGGCCCCGCAACGCCGTGCGGGAAATCCAGATGCAGGGGCGGGGCACGGTGCACGACGTGCGCTCGGCCGATCTCTGGATCTTCGAGGGCCTCGACGGGCGGGATTATGGCGTGACGGGGACGTGGGGAGCCGACGGGAAGGCGTATTTCTGGGACGTGACCGATCCCACCAACGTCTTCAAAACCGACTCGGTGCAGGTCGATGCCCGGACCATCAACGACGTGAAGGTGGCCCCCAGCGGACGGTACGCGGCGCTGAGCCGTGAGGGCGCCTCGAACCGGCGGAACGGCGTCGTCATCATGGACCTGGCCGACCCGGCGCACCCACGCATCGCCTCGACGTACGACGATGGCCTCACGGGTGGCGTGCACAACATGTTCGCCACCGACGACTATCTCTTCGCCCTGTCGGCCGGCGACAAGTATGTGATTCTCGACGTCCGCGACCTCGAGAACCCCAGGTACGTCAGCGAGTACAACCATCCGGATAGCAGGATTCACGACGTGTGGGTACGCGACGGGATCGCGTACTCGTCGGAGTGGGGAACGGGCGTCGTGGTGGTCGATGTGGGCAACGGCAAGTGGGGCGGCACCATTGAGAACCCGGTCTTCGTGACCAACGTGCCGTATCCGGTGGGACGGACCCACGCCGCCTTCCCGTACTTCCAGGAGTCCACGGGCAAGTTCTACCTCTTCCTGGGCGACGAGATCATGAACCGCCGGGGTCAGTCCTGGGCCGGGGGGTACGGAAGCTTGAATGCGTACGATCCCGCGACAGGGCAGGGTGGCGTGCCCAGTCCCAACTCCGGTTACATCCACATCATCGACTTCACGGACCCGGAGAACCCCGAGGACGTGGCCCGGTATCACGTCGAGGAGTTCGGCACCCACAACATGTGGGTCGAGGATGACGTATTGTACCAGGCGTACTACGAGGGAGGCGTTCGAATGGTGGACGTGTCCGGTGAGCTCATGGGGAACCTCGCGAGCCAGGGTCGGGAGATGGCCGTCTTCAAAGCGTTCGATCCCCTGGGGTATGTCCCGAACTCCCCGATGACGTGGGGCGCCCAGCCGTACAAGGGGCACATTTTCTTCTCGGATCTAAACAGCGGGTTGTGGGCGGTGAAGATGCAGCCGAGAGATCGCGCGACGATGTAGTGTCGCCATCGCGGATACGGAAAAGCGCCGGCACTCGCTGGCGCTTCTTTGTTGGGGCATTAGGTTTCGGCCTTCACACCTGACACTTCACCCCCGGGTATCACCATGAGTGACTTGCAAGCCGCCATCGAGACCAACAAGGGAACCGTCAATCTGACATTGTTCTCTGATCGCGTCCCGTTCACGGTGGCGAATTTCGTGAACCTCGCCCAGAAGGGTTTTTACGACGGGCTCAAATTCCACCGGGTCATCGACAACTTCATGGTCCAAGGCGGCTGTCCCCAAGGAACGGGTACCGGCGGTCCGGGCTACAAGTTCGAGGACGAGTTCGACGCCGAGTTGCGGCACGACCGGCCCGGTATTCTCTCCATGGCAAACGCTGGTCCGAATACGAACGGGAGCCAGTTCTTCATCACGCATGTTCCCACGGACTGGCTCGACGGCAAACACTCCGTCTTTGGAGCGGTCGTGAGCGATGACGATCAGAAGGTGGTGAACAGCATCGCCCAGGGTGATCAGGTCGTGTCGATCACCATTGGCGGTGACACGTTGGACCTCATGGCCAAGACGCAGGCCAAGGTCGACGAGTGGAACAAGGCGATGGGCGGGTAGGCGCCGCTAGTCGTTCTCCAGCGCCCACTCAGCGATCTGCTGCTCCATGGTCCCGGGGTGGGCCCCCGGGGTGTTCGACAACACCACAACCGTGAGATCGTCGTCGGGGTAGTACGCCAGCATGGTCACAAACCCGTTGATGCCGCCGCCGTGGGCGATCCGGCGGTGTCCGTTCGTTTCTCTCACAGCCAGTCCGTAGCCGTACGTGGTGACGCTGTCGTTGTTGAGTCGGGCCGGCGTGGTCATGAGGTCGTAGGATTGCTGGCTGATGAGGCTATTGGCGTTCATCGCCGTCTGCCATTTCAACAGATCCGTCACGCTCGAGCACAACGCGCCGGCCGCGCCCGGGATGTTCATGCTGAGGGGATCATCGTTCACCAACCGCCCATCGCTCCGCTCGTATCCCTCGGCACGGTTCGGAATGATCTTCTTCTCGCCGCAATAGGATGAGGCGTTCATCTCCAACGGACCGTAGATGTGCTCGTCGAGATAGTCCGCGTAGGATTGGCCGGTCACCCGCTCGATGATCACACCCAAGAGGTAATAGCCCGAGTTGTTGTATCGCCACTGTTCACCCGGGCCAAAGTCGAATGGCTCATCCTCGAACATGTCGATCAACTCATCGTGTGTGAGGTCGACGCGGAAGGTGCGATTCCTGTGTTCGCGGCCCAAGCCGGTGTAACTCTTGATTCCCGAGGTGTGTGTCAACAAGTGATGAATCGTGATGCGGTGCCCCTGCGTGGCGTAGTCGGGAAGAAACTCCGTGATCTCGTCGTCCGGGTCGATGTCCCCGCGCTCGACGAGCTGCATGATGGCAGTCGACGTGAATTGTTTCGTTATGGAACCGATGCGGTATACCGTTTCGGCGGTGGCGTGTACGTCGTTCTCGATGTCGGCATGTCCGTAGCCTTCCGCAAGAATCACCTCCGCTCCGCGCATCACGCCAATGGCCACGCTGGCGGTCGTATCCGAGCTGACCTCGGCTCGTGCCATGGAGGCGATGCGGGCCACGAGTTCTGAATCCTCGACTTGCGCAGGAGCGCAGCCTGGAAGCGCGGTGGCGGCAGACGCCAAGACAATCAGTGCGGTGCATCGGGCTTTTGTGGCGGATGGCATTGGTCCTCCTGGACGACCGGGGTTGGGGTCAGCATCGAAACACGTTAATGTGGTTTACCGTAGTGGACCGTAGCTGTCAATCTGCCTCGACTGGAGAGAACTCCATGAAACGCTCGCTGACCACAACCTTTTTGTTGCTGGCAGGCGTTGCCTGCGATTTCGGACCGACGCCGTCGGAAACGGTCGATCTCCTCGTCGATGCGGTGCGTATGCGAGACAGCGTAGAAGTGGCCCGATACATCGACATCCGGAGCGTCGCCGAGTCGGCGGTGGATCCACTCCTCCAGGCGGCGTCAATCATGGGGCAGGCCGATCCGGAGCGTTTCCGTCGGCAGACGGGTGGACTGGGCATCGAGATGCTGGAAGGGTTCCGACCCATGATCGCGCCCCTCATGGAGCAACTGTTCTGGCAGATGATGCTCGATCCCGAGTCTTTGCAGGAAGGCCCCCTTGCTATGGTTCTCGGCACCCAACCGCTGCCGTTTGAGGAGTTGGGCGAGGCCTACCGCGGCGTCTTGGAGGAGCAGCGTGAGGGGGACGGGGCGATCGTGGCCATCGAATTGCTGGACGAAGCTGCCGGTGCAATCCCGATGGTCATCCAGTTGAGACTGGAACGGGTTGAGGGTGACTGGCGAGTGGTGGCGTTCGACAACCTCAGCCAGGCCATCGCGGAGGTGATGCAGTATTCGAATTTTTGACCGGACGCGGGAGCAGTGGTCGGTCGTGAAGCGGCCATGCACTGCTCCCTGATCGCTGCCTACCTCCTCGCCTCCCTCACGATCCTCTCGATAGTCGCCGCGTCCGCGCTCAGTAACCCAACCGTCGGCAGTCTCCTCAACAACTCGATCCAGCTCTCGTCCTGTGCGAACGCCCGCCTAAAGAAAGGAATAGCCTCGTCGACCCGTCCCAGGTCGGCCATGGTGACCGCCTGCCAATAGATCAGTTCCCCGTTGGTGGCTTCGTCGGGGAGATACCCAGCGGCCCGGGTGTACGCCGCCAGGGCCGAATCCACTTGTCCGGTGGTCATGAAATTGTCACCGTCGGTGGCGGCGCGGTACGCCCGCGCCACCGTCAGTAGCCGACGCATTTCCCCCAGGGGATTGGGATGGTCCTCCACGCGAAGATCGAAGAGCCGTTCCCACGGTTTGGCGTTCCTGTCCCCGGACACGACGATGATTGCGGCAGACTGTTTCCCCCTGATGTCGCCCCCGGCCGCTTCGGCCGCCTCCAGGGCCGCGAGGAGACGCTCGGCGAGGTCGCCCCGGGTCGTCTCGAAGGCCCGGGCCATGGCGGGCCAGACGTCGGCGTTGCGCATCAGGTTGGCTTGGGCCGAGTACCACCGGCCCGTCTCGTGTCCTGCGGCGGGGATGTCGTTCGAGCCGGTGTGGGCGGCGACGTTTCCCTCGACATCGATCATCGCAACTTGACGCACCTGGCTGTCGGGGTCGGCACGCAGCAACGCGGCCAGGGCCGCAGGTGCCGGTGTGCCGTTCCGCATCAGATACAGGCCCTTCGGCCCGTAACCGGGATCCACGAACGACTGGGTGGCCACGGCGCCCACTCCGGGCTCGGCGAACGTCACCACCGCGCCCACGTTGAACCAGTGGGACTGGACGGCCACGCCCAGATCCCCGGTCACCGAGTCCATGGCCACGATGGAGTAGGTGTGGACGGGGCGGAGGGGTGTCTGTTGTTGAGCGGCTAGGGGCCCGCTCAGCACGAGAAGAAACAACACTTTGCGCATGCCAGGGACTCCGGGTTAGGATATGTCGCGGTCGTAAAGCTCTACCGAGAATCCACCCGATGCAATACAGCGAGGAGTAGCGCCTTCGTGACGGCAACCAATCACACCGCCACCGATACCTTCCGGCCCGTCCCCTACATGGGCGTCATCTGGGTCGTGGCCGAGGCCGTGAAGCTCGGCTTCCGCAACGGTCACCCCGACTGGTCGAACCTCGGCCAGGGGCAACCCGAGGTGGGACCCATGGAGGGCGGTCCCCAGCGGTACTCGACCATCGAGCTGGAACCCCACGATCACGCCTACGGGCCCGTGGGCGGCACCGACGAGCTGCGGGACGTCGTGGCGGAGCACTACAACCGGTTGTACCGGCAAGGCAAGGCATCCAAGTACGACAGGTCGAACGTGAGCATCGCGTCCGGGGGGCGCCTCACGCTGTCCCGGATGTTCGCGACGCTGGGTTCGGTGAACGTGGGGTATCAGATCCCCGACTACACGGCGTACGAGGATATGCTCGACTATCACCAGTACCGGGTGCATCCCATCCTCGTGCCCACGACGCCGGAGCGGGGATTCGTGTCCTCGAGCGATGAGTTTGAGGCGGCCATCCGGGAGCACGAGCTTCGAGCATACCTCATCAGCAATCCCTGCAATCCCACGGGGCAGTTCGTACGGGGCGACGAGCTCGAGCGCTACGTGGCCATCGGCCGCGAGCTGGACTGCACTCTATTGCTGGACGAGTTCTACTCCCACTTCGTGTACGCCAGCGACGGCACACCGGGCGACGGCCCGGTCTCGGCGGCGCGCTACGTGGAAGATGTCGAGACAGATCCGGTGCTGGTGATCGACGGGCTCACGAAGAGCTTTCGGTATCCAGGATGGCGTATGGGGTGGGCGGTGGGGCCGCCGCACATCATCGAGATGATGAATCGAGCCGCGAGCGCCATCGACGGCGGCCCCAGCACCGCCGTGCAACGCGCTGCGCTCCACGTCCTGGAGCCCGAGCGCGCCGATCAAGAGACGAGCGCATTGCGGAACGTGTTCACACGGAAGCGGAACCTCATGATCGGGCGTCTCGAGGCCATGGGGATTCCCTGTGACCATCCGCCGACCGGCACGTTCTACGTGTGGGCCAGTATCGGATCACTGCCCGAGCCCCTCAATGACGCCGACGTGTTCTTCCATGAGGGACTGAAGCGAAAGGTGATGACGGTCCCCGGAAGGTTCTTCGATGTGAATCCCGGAGCGAACCGCCCGGCGAATGACGAGTACGCCCACTGGGTCAGGTTCTCCTTCGGCCCTCCGGAGGACAACATGCTCATGGGGCTGGACCGCCTGGCGGAGATGATCGCCGGCTATTCCTGATTACCCGTGTGGGCCGGCGGCGGGAGTTCCGCCGCCGGCCGTTCCTCCGGAGCCAGCTCAATGCGACGACTCGGCCGTCACATGGTGGGGCGGCGGTATTTCTCGAACCATCCCAGGATGTACGCCACTTTGGTCATCAGATTGCTGGGCCGGGCGGCGATGCCGTGCGACGCTCCCGGTATCCGCACCAGGGACGCTTCTTTCCCCTGCAGCTTGAGGGCCTGATAGAACTGCTCCGACTCCGACATGGGCGTGCGGTAGTCGGCTTCACCCGTCAACAACATTGTGGGTGTCGTGACGTTGCCGACGAAGGACAGGGGAGAGCGCTCCATGTAGTGGTCCAGGTTCTCCCACGGTACACCGGGGAACCAATACTTCACGCCGCCCACATACATGTCCGCCGTCAACACCCAGCTGTACCAGTTGATCACCGGCTTGGCCACCACCGCAGCACGGAACCGATCGGTCTTGCCGACGATCCAACTGCTCAGCACACCACCTCCGCTGCCGCCGGTCACGAACAGATTGTCCTCGTCGACATAGCCACGAGCGATCACCGCGTCGACGCCCGACATCAAGTCGTCGTAGTCGAAGCCCGGATAGGCGTGGTGGATCAGGTTGCCGAACTCCTCACCGTAGCTGGTGCTGCCCCGGGGGTTGGTGTAGAGCCCCACGTATCCCGCCGCGGCATAGAGCTGCAGTTCGGCGGAGAAGCGATCGCCGTAGTTGGCGAAGGGACCGCCGTGAATCTCCAGCACCAGGGGATATTTGGTGTTGGGGTTGAAGTTGGGCGGCTTCACGATCCAGCCCTGCACCCGCCGGCCGTCGTGAGATGACTCGAACCAGATCTCCTCCACGTCGCCCAGTACCTTGTATCCGAAGAGGTCGTCGTTGAGCCGGGTGATGCGGGTTCCCTCCGTAGACCCTCGCTGGCTCACCGCGACGTCCGCCGGGTGGCTGGGCCGGGAGTGGGTGTAGGCGAATATTCCGCTGGCGGACACGGAGAAGACGCCGCCACTGTAGGGCCGCCCCAGTGAGAGTCCTCCAACGTCACCCACGTAGGTCTCCACGTCGCCGTTCAACGCCGCGTACGCCAATTTCGTGTCGCCCTCGTCGTCATACTGGAAATAGATCCCGCGGCTGTCGCCGCTCCATTTGGGTTGTGACACGTCACGGTCGAGATCCCGCGCGAGCATCTGCTTCCCGCTGCCGTCCCGGTTCATGACGTACAGGTGGGTGACCTGGTATCCCTGGTGCCGGTCGTCGTAGCCGAGGTAGGCGATGCGCCGCCCGTCGGGAGACACGATGGCGTTGTTGTCCGGACCGTAGCGGTCCGTGAGTGCCCGTAACGAGCCGTCCTCGAGAGAAAGCTCGTAGACCTCGGAGTTCCTGCCTTCGTACTCCCAGTTGTCGTGGCGGTTGGCGGAGAACACGAGCGTTTTGCTGTCGGGCGTCCAGGAGGGCGTGCCGCCGTGGTTGAACGACCCCGACGTCACTTGGCGCGGCGTACCGCCTTCCGCCGGCAGTACGAAGAGGTGCGTGTAACCGGTCTCGAGGAATCCGGAGCCGTCCGCGCGATACTGGACGCTCTCGATGAACCGGGCCGCCTCGGCCCACTCGGCGCCCTCTGGCCTCGAGGGCAACTGCACGAACGGCGCCGGCGTGTCCGGCACGAACATGGAGAACGCAATCCAGTTGCCGTCCGGTGACCACGTGAGTCCCCCCGGTGAACGCGTGAGCTGCGTGAGCTTGGCCACCTGTCCGGTTTCCATCCAGCGGACGTAGAGCTGCGTCGATCCCTCCTCGTTGGACGCGTACAGGAGGCGCTTCCCGTCCGGCGACCACCGCGGGGAGTTGTAGTTGTGATTGCCGCTGGTCAGTGGTTGCAGGTCGGACCCGTCGGAGTTCACGATCCAGAGGTTGGAGCGCGGACGGTCCGTCATGATGTCCATGAAGTTCCGGACGAAGACGATCTGGTCGCCGAGGGGGGAGATCTCGGGATTGGATGCGAACTCGAGCTCGAACACGTCCGCCAATTTGAGCCGTGCGTCGTCGTCATCGATCTGACGGACCGCCCACACGGGTGTGGCAAGCATCATCGACAGGATGGACGTCAGCAGCACGTACCGAACGGGTCTCATAATCGTCTCCATGCTCTCGGTTCGAATCGGAACGGGGCTACAAGATAGCCGCCGGTCCCGGCATGGCTCAACCAACCCCCAGGAGGGGTTTCTGGCGAGGAGTCGGACCTTCAGGTAACCTTCCGTTACCGAACGTGTTACACCGCTTGGAGGACACTATGCGTTGGCTTCGTCACACTGCAGTGTTGAGTCTGGGCCTCGCCGCGTCGCCCGTCGTCGGGAGCGCGCAAGTCGATCCGTCAACTATCCCGGTCACCACGGGCATCGAGGCGACGACTGCCGCAGCCGACTTCGACGGCTTCGACGATTTCGTCCAATCGGTGCTGGAGCGGTGGAAGCTCCCCGGCCTGGCCGTCGCCGCCATCAAAGATGGTGAGGTGGTCCTCTCCAAGGGCTTCGGGTATCGGAATGTGGAGGACGGGCTCCCGGTGACGCCGCGCACCCTCATGGCGATCGGCTCCAACACGAAGTCGTTCACGACGACACTTCTGGCCATGCTGGTGGATGAGGAGAAGCTGGATTGGAATGAGCCGGTGCGGACATACCTGCCCGACTTCCGGCTCTACGATCCAGTGGCCACACGGCTCATGACGCCCAGAGACCTGGTGTCCCATCAATCCGGCCTGCCGCGCCACGACGCCCTGTGGTACGGGCGGGATCTGACGCGCAAGGAGCTGTACGATCGTCTACGCTACCTGGAGCCGAATGCCACGTTCCGGAACATCTATCAGTATCAGAACCTCATGTTCATGACCGCCGGCTATCTGGCGGGGCAGGTGGCGGGGTCGAGGTGGGAGGATCTCGTGACGGCCCGGATTCTCCGACCGTTGGGGATGACCCGGACCAACATGTCGGTGACGGACATGCCGGCGAGCGACGATTTCTCGTATCCCTACGTGCTCGTTGATGGAGACGTGACGCGCGTGCCGTTTCGGAACATCGACCAAATAGGTCCGGCGGGATCGATCAACTCGAGTGTCGAAGAGATGCTGCACTATCTGCAATTCCGGATCGACCGGGGTGAGTACGACGGTGAACGGTTACTCTCCGAGCGGGGGTCCCGGGTGCTGGAGACCCCCGAGATGGCGATCGCAGGGCAGGTCCAGTTCGAGGAACTGGGACACAGCGTCTACGGTCTCGGCGTTTCGTTGACGAGCTACCACGGTCGCACGGTCGTACAACATGGTGGCGGGATCGACGGTTTCATCTCCGCCATGTCATGGATGCCGCAGGAAAAGATCGGCGTCATGGTGCTCTCCAATCTCTCGGGCACCAATCCGGTCCCGACCATCGTCATGCGCAACGTGTACGACCGGCTGTTGGGTGAAGAGCAGGTGGACTGGGTCGGCCGAACCCTGGAGCAGCAGGAGCGGGCCGAGGAGCGCCAGGCGCAGCAGCGTGCAGAGCGTGAGAAGGAGCAGCGGCAGGGAACCTCGCCGAGCCACGACCTCGGTGAGTATGCCGGTACCTACGAACATCCGGCCTATGGCGTCGTGACGGTGGACATGCAGGCAGGGGCGCTCACATTCCAGTGGGAGGGCCGCACAGGTACCCTCGAGCATTATCACTACGATATTTTTCGGGTGTCAACCGAGGATCCCGGCTCAGGTCCCGTCGAGGGACTGTTCGCCAAGTTCGCCTACAACGGCAAAGGCGAGATCGACCGACTGGCGATTCCGCTGGAGCCTGCGGTGAGCGACATCGTGTTTGAGAGGAAGCAATAACCATCAGGAACTACCAGAGAGACGTGACGGTGAAGCGGTTGGCCCGTTCATGGGTGTTGGCATGGCTGGTGGCGGTCTGGTCCCCGCTAACGGCCCAGTCTGCGACCCAGGACGACCCACTCGCCCTCATGCGGGCGGCGGCGGGCGGTCAGTTGGAGACCGTAGTGACCTTGCTGGCCCAAGGAGCAGACGTCAACGCGCAGGCGGAAACCGGGTTCACGGCCTTGATGGCGGCGGCCGGGCCCGGGCATACCGAAATCGTGCAGCTGTTGTTGGCCCGGGGAGCAACGGCGGATGTGCGATCGAGTGATGGGTGGACGGCGTTGGCCCTGGCGGCGTTCGAGGGCCATGCGGCGGTGGTGGCTGCACTCCTCGAGAAGGGCGCCGACGCCATGTCCATCAACGACGAGGGGAACAGTGTCCTCCGTCTCGCCTTGGGGCCCACCCACGGTAGCGTGGTGCGCATGCTCCTGGAGGCCGGTGCCGACCCCAATGAGGTGGATGGTCGTGGTCTGCCGGCGGTGATCGACGCGGCAATCGCCGGCCACACCGAGGTGGTCAGTGCGCTGCTGGACCACGGAGCCGATCCCAACGTCACCGCCGGCCTCGGGTTGACCGCACTGATCAGTGCGGCCATCGGGGGGCACACGCAGACTGCCGCGGCGCTCCTCGGCAAAGGAGCCGATCCCAACCTGAAGAACGACGCGGGAACGACGGCCCTGCTGGTCGCCAGTGTCCGGGGAAACGCGGCGCTCGTCAACCAGCTGGTCTATCACGACGCCGACCTCGACGCGGTGAGTGAAGCCGGAATGTCGTCGTTGATGCTCGCGGCGTTGCAGGGGCACGCCGCCATCGTCGCGACGCTGCTGGACCGCGGGGCGGATCCCAACATCCGAGACCGGGACGGGGCTACGGCGTTGACGGCGGCGCGGATCAACGGGAGCGTCGCAACCATTGACGCACTCGAAGCGGCCGGCGCGCAGGCGGAAACTGTGATGGCGGCGGACACCACGCCCGTTGCTCCCACAGAGGTGGGGATCGCCGAGGTAGACGAGCTACCGCAGCAGGTGTCCGGGCCGCCTCTCCGGTATCCCGAGATGCTCAAACAAGCCGGGGTCGAGGGGGAGGTGATACTGGAGTTCGTGATCGACACGACCGGACACGTGGAGGCTGCCTCGGTCCGGATTCTCTCGTCCGCGCACGCCCTGTTCGAGACCGCGGCGAGAGACGTGATTCTGGAGAGCGTATACACGCCGGCACGCGTGCAGGGAGTTGCTGTCCGCGTGCGGGTGCAGCAGCCGTTGATGTTCGCTATTCAGGGTCCCTAGGATGGTCTCCACCCTCCGACTCACGGTCGCGGCCGCCCTGGTGCTGGCGTGCCGAGGTGAGGCATTTCCGGTGGGTGCCGTGCTGGCACAGGATCCTTCTCCGTCACCGTTCCCCTATGTTGTGCCCGAGAGCTTGGGTCTCGCCACGGCGGACCTCCGATCGTTGGTCGACACGATGGAGCAGTGGTTGCGCGATGGTGACATCGTGGGTGGGGAACTGCTGATCGTCAAAGACCGGCAGATCGTGTGGCACGAGGTGGTGGGTTGGAGAGATCGGGAGCGGGAAATCCCCTACGAGCGGAACACGATCGGCCGGATCCGGTCCATGACCAAGCCGTTCGTCGGCACGTCGGTGCAGGTGTTGGCGGAGGAGGGAACGCTGCGCCTCGCGGACCCGGTCTCTGGTTATCTCCCGTCGTGGGACAACGATCGTTCGCGGCACATCACGATCGAGCAGCTCCTCCATCACCGAGGCGGCTTCACCCAACCCGGGTACCCCGGTCCGCTGCGCAGGTACAGCAGCTTGCGGGAAGCGGTCGATGCCACGGGCCGGGCGGGGCCCCAGCACGAGCCGGGCAGCCGGTACTTCTACAGTGACGCGGGATCGGCCACACTTGGTGCCATTGTCGCTCAGGTCTCGGGCATGCCGGTTGAGACCTTCATCGAGACACGGATTCTCCAGCCCCTCGAGATGGGTGACACGTTCACGATGCTCACCATGGACGATCCTCGACGTCCTCGGGTGAGTAGCACGTACAGTCGGACCGATCCGGATAGGCGGTTCGAGAAGTATTGGGAGAACACCGCGCCACAGGACATGCAGTTCTTCCGGGCCAGCGGTGGGATGTACTCCACGCCGCGGGACTACGCCAAGTTTCTGGCGTTGTGGATGGATTTGGGAGCGATGGGCACCGGCCGGCTCCTCCAGGAGGAGACGGTGATCGCGGCCCTGGAGGGGAGGCCGACTGGAGGATCGTACGAATACGGCATGCAGTGGCAGGTGTTTCCGCAAATCGGCTCGGCGGAGAGTGGGCGTCCCCCGTTCGGGCACGGTGGCTCCGACGGGACCATCGCGGTGGCCGATCCGGCCGAGGATCTGATGGTGCTCTACTTTACGCAGTCGCGTGGCGGAAACACGACGCGACGCATGGTGGAACTCGCCTGGGAGGTGGTGGGCACGGCCAACTAGTCGTCGGGGCGGCTTCGTTCCACGTACGCCGACCGCAACATCGCCACCGCGGCGTAGAGCACCACCAACACCACCAACCAGCGCATGGCGTTCAGCGGCAGTGATTTCACGATGAACGCGGCGATCAACACCGCCGGAATGCCGCCGAGGGCCAGCCCGACGGCGGCCCGGAGGCTGTACTTGTTCGCCTTCAGGAACCGAATGCTCGCCACCGGCATGAGAAACGCCGACGATCCCATCATGACCGGAAACGCCGTGATGGGATTCATACCCAACAAGCTGATGGTGATCATACACGGCGCGTAAAACCCCACGCCGATGGTCATGAGCGCGCCCAGGGCGAAGCTCACCCCCACGGCGACCACCAGGCCCACGCCCCGCATGCCCAGCGCCGTTCCCCCTGTGGGAAAGAACCCGTAGATGGACATGACGAACGACGCGGCGGCCACGAGCAGCGCGATCCCCATGCCGATTTGGATCTGTCGCCGGGGCAACCGTGCCACGACGCCGGCGCCGAGCCACGCGCCGAGCACCGCGGCGCTGATCATGCTGACCAGGGTCACCAAGTCGATCTGAATGATGGCGATGAAGATAAACGCCTGAATGATGACCGGCGGGGTGTGACCCACATGCATGGTGCCGGGGATCCGTTCGTCCGGAACCATCTTCTTGAGCTTGTAGATCGAGGTCGTCGGCGCGAAAGACCCGATCCCCAAAGTGTCGAAGAAGTTCGTGACGAATCCGACGGCGGACTCCCAGAGCGAGGGCCGCACG
Organism: Gemmatimonadota bacterium; assembly: GCA_039589615.1. GTDB lineage: Bacteria > Gemmatimonadota > Gemmatimonadetes > Gemmatimonadales > GWC2-71-9 > B3T1B10. Next base: position 38,824 of record JBDHHA010000010.1, on the reverse strand, counting down.
GCAGCAGCCGACCCTTGACCCGTCGCTCGCACCTGCCGGATCCAGCGAGCGAGAAACACCAGGCCAAAGACGCCCAATAGGGTGAAGAGCAATGTGCGCACGCCGTGGCCTCCGCGGAAATGGTCAGCTCAAAGGAACCTCGCGGTCTCCGGGACGCAATCCTATCTTCCCGTTCAGACATTGCTCCAACACCACGTAAGGGCCCTACTATGCACATCCCTCGGCAATCGGCGTGCCTCCTGCTGGTTTCGGTCATTTCCACGAGCGCGATGGCTCAGACCAGCGAAATACGGATCACCCACGGTCCCTATCTCCAGGCCCTCACCGAGACCTCGGTGACAATCGTCTGGACGACCGACAAGGAGGCGGTCTCCTGGGTGGAATACGGGACGGGAGGCAACTTCGGCAGCTTCCCGACCTACGGGGGCGTGGTGCAGACGGCGCAGCACAGTGAGCACGGGTTGATCGAGGCCTTCACGACGACGCACCGCATCACGATCGGTGAACTCGACGCCGGCCAGACCTACCGGTACCGGGTCTTCTCCAAGCACATACAGGAGTTCAAGCCCTACGAGGTGGCCTATGGCGGCAGCGTGGCCAGCGACGTGCTCGAGTTCTCGACCCTCGATCCCGAGAAAGAGTCTTTTGCGTTCGGTGTCCTGACGGACATACACGAGGCCGGGGCTCGAGTGGACTCGGTGCTGGGCGCCATGGCGTTGGATGAGTTGGATCTCATGTTCTATACGGGAGACGAGATCCATTACTACGAAGAAGACTCGCAGCTCTTCGATGGGTTCGTGGACGTCTCGGTGAAGCACTTTGCCTCCCGCATCCCCATGGTGTACGTGAGGGGAAACCACGAGACTCGCGGCAAATACGCCCGGAGGCTCATGGATTACTTCCCGACCCGGAACGGCAGGTTCTACTACTCGTTCAATCACGGGCCGGTGCATTTCATCGTCCTCGACTCCGGCGAAGACAAGGTGGATTCACATCCGGTGTACGCCGGTCTCGTGGACTTCGACCGCTACCGGGAGGAACAGGCCGCGTGGCTCGAGAGGGACATGGAGAGCGAGGGGTTCCGAAACTCGGTTTACCAGGTGGCGCTATTTCACATCCCACCCTTTGGCACCAGGGACGCCCATGGAGCCCTGCACGTGCGGGAGACCTGGAACGACGTGCTCAACCGGGCGGGGATTGATCTCGTCATCAACGGCCATACGCACCGCTTCGCCCGTCATGACGCCGACGAGCGGCACCACTATCCGATCCTGATCAATGGGCGGGATACCCGGGCGCGGGTGGACGTGTCGCGGGGCGAGTTGCGGGTGACGGTGACGGGGGAGGACGGGGTGGTAGTGGACGAGTTCGTGATTCCGGCGGTGGGGCGTCCGGCGTCGGGTTCCTGAAAGAGGCCGTTCCTCACATCCGTTCGGGTACTTCGATTCCCAATAGCTCCAACGTGCGCTCCAGAGTGCGCACACAGGTCTCCGACAGCCCCAACCACGACGCCTGCCGGGCCGCGTCCTTCTCGCTCAGGATGTGGTGTTCATGGTAGAACCGGTTGAACAGGGTCGCGAGGTTGAAGCCGTACTCGCAGAGGTGGTTCGGCGCACGGCCGTCCCACGCCCGCTGCAACACGTTGGAGAGCTCCGCGATCTTGAGCATCACGTCCCGTTCGGCGTCGGTGGCCGGCGGCAACAGTTCTCCTGAGCCAAACCCCTGCTCAGCGGCTTTCCGGAGAATCGATTTTGTCCGAACCGTGGTGTAGAGCAGGTACGGACCCGTCCGTCCCTCGAACGAGGAGAACCGATCCAGATCGAAGACGTAGTCCTTCGTCCGGTGGTTCATGAGGTCGGCGTACTTGAGGGTCGCCATTCCCACCGTGCGCGCAATCTCGGCCCGTTCCTCGGCGCCCTGATCCTTCGCCACCTCGGCCTCGGCCATGCGTTCGGTGGCTTTGTCCGTGACGAGCTGCATCAGGTCCTTGAGTCGCATCACACCGCCCGCCCTCGTCTTGAACGGCCTCCCGTCCTTGCCGTTCATCGTTCCGAACCCGGCATGCTCCAAATGCATGGATTCGGGGGCGATACCGGACTTGTGGGCCGCGCGGAACACTTGGCGGAAGTGATCGCCTTGACGGTTATCGACGACGTAGATGGCAACGTCGGCTTTGAGGTCGTGCACCCGCTGATGGATGGTGGCCAGGTCCGTCGTGCCGTAGAGGACGGCGCCGTCGGACTTGAGCAACATCAGGGGCGGCATCTCCTTCTTGTCGTCCGCCTCTGCCACGTCCATCACCAACGCCCCTTCACTCTCGTATGCGAAGCCGCCCGCGCGGAGGTCGTCGACGATCCCCGGTAGGCGGTCCTGGGTATCGCTCTCCCCGAGCCAGAGGTCGAACTCCACCCCGAGGTTGGCGTAGTCGGCCTTCATCTCGGCGATGGACACGTCGTGGAAGTGCTGCCACAGGGCCCGATACCCGGGTCGGCCCTTCTGGAGCTCGAAGGTGGCTTCCCGGGCCGTTTCCATGATCGCGACATCCGCCTGGGCCGTGGCGCTGGCGGCCGGGTAGATCTCCTCCAAGTCGGCGATGGTCACCGGCGACTCGTCCGGATATCGGCCGTCGTACTCGGCGTCGAAGTACGGCAGATCGGGTTGGCGCCGGGCCAGCTCGGAAATGAGCATCCCCATCTGCAACCCCCAATCGCCCAGGTGGACGTCCCCCCACACTTCGTGGCCCAGGAACCGGGCGATGCGCTTCACACTCTCGCCGATGATGGCGGCGCGCAGGTGCCCCACGTGCATCGGCTTGGCCACGTTGGGGCCGCCGTAGTCGATGACCACCCGCTGTGGGACGGCGATGCGATCCACGTCGAGGCGGTCGTCACCGGCGATCCCCTGAGTGTGCGCGGCGAGAAAGGCGTCGGTCAGCGTGAGGTTGATGAAGCCCGGGCCGGCGAGCGACACGTCACGGAACGCGTCGTGGGTCTCCAGGATGTCTGCGACCTGCTGCCCGATCTGCCGGGGGTTGGCCTTGTGTGCCTTGGCGGCGGCCAACGCTCCGTTGCACTGGAACTGTCCCAGGTCGGGCCGGTCGGAGATGTCGACCTTGCCGTACTGGCGGTCGTAGCCACCTTCGGCGAAGGCGCCCGAGGCGATGTCGGTTAACCGTTCGGTGAGTGATGCCATGTCGCGGGCAGTGTCTAGGTTCGTTCTCTCCACCAAAGGCGGGCGCGTCCTCCGAGAAACTGGCCGGTGAAGAACGCACCGACCATCACGGGGAACGTCGCGAGCTGCCACCCCATTCCCGAGGCGATCCGGAGACCGATTACCAGCGGTACCGGTGCGTGGATCGCCGCGACCCAGGGGAGGGTCAGCCGCTTCTCCCCGGCTCGCCAGTAGCCAAAGGGGAGGTTCATAACGAGAACGGCGGCTGCCACCGCCCAGGTGCTTTGCATATGTGCGTCTACCGTTGCGCTGCAGGTTTTCGGTCGCTGGAGGATAACGCAGCAACCCGGTGTTGCGGTAGGACCGTGCGCGGCGGGCCGCGTCACACCGCCTGCGACAGAGGCGCACCGGTGGACGCCGCGGCGAGCGCTTTCTTCAACATGGCGATCTGTCCCGCGTGGTACGCGTCGTGTTGGGCCAGACCGTGCAGCATCATGTAGAAGGAGGCGTGGTTCTCGTCCGACGTCCCGGGAACCTGCTCCGGCAGGCGTTGGGGTGGGAACTCCCGGATCGTCTGGCGCAGGCGGCGGTGTGCGTCCAAGAGACCCGACTTGGCCGCTTCCCACGAGCCGGCTTCGCCATCGGGCGGTGGCGGCCAGTCGGCCGCCGCATCGACCGGTCGGGCACGTTCCCGCAAGCGGCGCTCGACCTCTACGGCCCAGACCGTCACATGGGCCACGATCTCCCAGATGGTGTGTGCCCCGGCAACCGGCCGGCGGCTGGCGTCCTCGGCGGTGACCCCGGCGACGGCGTCCTGCAGCGCCGGTCCGTGCCAGGCCTCGCCGTGAGCGGCCTGGTCTATCACGTCTGCAATGAACTCGGTCTCCGACATGGTTCCTCCCCTTCGTTAAGTTGTTGTTGCCCTTGTGTTTACCTGCAACAAGATCCGTGGTACAGAATTGTGATAACCGGTATTAGCTAACTTATGGGTTAATTGTTGCACCATGGCTATAACTTGTCAAGTCCCTAATGCCGGTTAGATTGTGGAGTAGCTCAACGCGAGAGACGTGGCGATGACCGCAGTCCGAGAACCCCTGCCGTGGAGATGGGTGGGCGGGTGGCTCTGCCTCGATTTCAACAACACGATCGACTGGATGGGTCTGGAGGCCGTCGAGGACGAGCGGCTCTCCAGCTACGAGAGGCTGGTGGACTGGGGCGGAGTGGCGGGCGTGCTCCCGGAGGAGGTGGAGCGGCTGCTGCTGTCGGACGCGTCCCGGCGCCCGGACGATGCCCAGGCCGTCTTACGCCGGGCGCGAGAGCTTCGCGCGACGATCCATGCGCTCTTTTCAGCGGTCATTCGCGGCGAGAGCCCTGAGGCCGCCCAACTGGCATCCCTCAACGCCTTCTTGGCGGAGGTTCCGGTGGAGGTGCGGTCCGCGGGGTCGCACGAGACCCAGTTCCGCTGGGGCTGGCCCGGAGACGGGAGCGATTTGGCCGCAGTGATCTGGCCCGTCGCATGGTCGGCGGCGCAACTGCTCACATCGCCGGACCTGCGGCACGTGAAAACCTGCGCCAACGACACCTGCGGGTGGTTCTTCATGGACACGAGCCGCAAGCACAACCGGAGGTGGTGCGAGATGCGCACCTGCGGCAACCGGGAGAAGGCGCGGCGGTTCCACGAGCGACGTCGCTCATTGGGCGGCGGCGCCGGCCCCCCGTAGATCGGGGTCCTTTCCGTTTTCAAATCAGTTATAAATTCATGCCGTGCGTCTCTTCATCGCCATCAACTTCCCGGACGGCATGCGCAAGCGGCTGTGGGATGAGACCGCGTCGCTGCGAGAGGCGGGCTTTCCGGTGAAGTGGGTCGATGCTGCCGGCATCCACATGACGGTGAAGTTCCTTGGTGAGGTCGACGGATCCCGGGTCGACAGCATCTGCGGCGGTGCCTCGGCGGCGGTGCAGGGAACCAAGGTCTTTCGGCTGCCCGTCGGCCAGTTCGGCGCATTCCCCACACCCAAGCGCCCCCGCGTTCTCTGGGTTGGGTGTGAAAACCTCCCCGTTCTCGAGCTCTTGGCGGATGCCGTGGAACGCGAAATGTCCCAGCGAGGATTCGAGCCCGAAGGCCGCGCCTTCCGGCCTCATGCGACGATCGGGCGGGTGCGCCGCGACGCGCGGCCGTCGGATCTCAGGGGCCTCGATAGCGCTCTTGGGCTCCTGGAGTTCTTCGAGGAGCCGCCGATCGCGTCTCTGGACGTGATGCGAAGTCACCTCGGTCCCAAGGGCCCGCGGTACGAGCGCCTTCACGCAGCGGAGCTGATATCATGATCGGCGGCTGCCTCAAGAACATGTTCGCCATGGCCGGCTGCGCCGTGATCTTGCTGATCGCCGCCGTCGCGGGGTGGCAATACCGCACCCAATTGTCCGATGCGTTCCGGGCGTTCCGGGGTGAGGGCCCGGTGGCCGAGGAGGAGGCGTTTCAGGAGGGGCCGGGCAGCCCCTCGCCGGAGGCCCGTCGGTCAGCGGTGGCCACATATCAGCGGATGGCCCGGATCGACGGGCCGGAGTTCGTGGTCCTGTCCGCGGCGGAGATGGCCTCCCTCATTCAAGATGGTCTCGATCCCATCGGCCGGCGGGCGCTGGACTCCCTGACCGTCACCTTTGAGGACGGCCGGTTTATAATGGAGGCTCGATTGGTGACCGAGGTGTGGGGCAAGGACGCGCTGGGACTCTTGGGGGGTCTCCTGCAACCCCGGGAGCCCCTGCGCGTCGCAGGCCCGGCCCACATCGTCCGGCGCGGCGTGCTGGCCTGGGAGCCCGTTGAGTTTTCGGTGCGGTCGATTCCGTTTCCCCGGGCGGCGATTCCGGCCATTGTGAATCGTCTGACCGGGGGAGACACCGGGCAGATGCTCTTCGGCGTTCCGTCGACGATCGCCGAGATTCGCATCGAGCCAAACAAGATGACCTTCTTCCGGCGGGTGCAGTGATGGCGAAGCGGGTGCTGGTTGTGGACGACGAGCAGGGAGTGCGTGAGGCGCTCCGGCAGCTCTTGGAGTACGAAGAGATGGAGGTGCACACCGCGGAGTCGGGCGTGGAAGCGTTGGCCGTATACGCCGAGGTGCATCCCCACCTCGTGTTGCTCGACGTGAAGATGGCCGGAATGGACGGTCTCGAGACCCTGGCACAACTCCGGGAGTTCGACGGCAACGCCCAGGTGGTGATGATCTCGGGTCATGGTACGATCCAGACGGCGGTGGAGGCCACCCAGCTCGGCGCGTACGACTTTCTCGAGAAGCCTCTCGACACCGATCGGATCCTGCTCACGCTCCGCAATGCGTTCGATCGTATCGCCCTCGAGTCAGAGAACGAGCGCCTCCGGGCGAGCGTCGCCGATCAGTACGACATGGTGGGATCCAGCAAGGCGATTCGCGACGTCCTCGGCATCATCGACAAGGTGGCGCCTACGCCGGCCCGGGTATTGATCACAGGGGAGAATGGGGTGGGCAAGGAACTGGTGGCTCGGGCGATTCACGTCGGGTCGCCAAGGGCGTCCAAACCCTTCGTCGAGGTCAACTGTGCGGCGATCCCCAGTGAGCTCATCGAGAGCGAGTTGTTCGGACACATGAAGGGGTCGTTTACCGGCGCGTTCGCGGACCGGGCCGGTAAGTTCGAGCAGGCGGACGGCGGGACCCTGTTCCTCGACGAGGTCGGAGACATGAGCCTCGACGCCCAGGCCAAGGTGCTCCGGGCGCTCCAGGAAGGTGTCGTGACGCGCATCGGGGCGACCAAGTCGGCGACGGTGGACGTGCGCGTGATCGCCGCCACCAACAAGACCCTCGAGGAGGAGATCGGGAACGGACGATTCCGGGAAGATCTCTACTACCGCCTCAACGTGGTGCCCATCGACGTCCCTCCGCTGCGGGCCCGCAAGCAGGACATTCCCGCGATGCTCGAGCGATTCGTCAGCGACCTGGCAGTCTACGGAGGTCTCAAGGCAAAGAAGTTCTCCGAGGAGGCCGTGGCGATCCTGGGGCAGCGAGACTGGCCGGGGAACGTCCGGGAGCTCCGCAACGCCGTGGAGCGGCTGATGATCCTCTCGGGGGGAACGGAAGTCAAAGCGGCGGACGTGCAGCACCTCTCGACCGGTGGCGCCGATGCCACGGTGGGCACGTTGGTGCAATGCGAAACGTTCGAGGAGTTCAAGGTGGAGGCCGAGCGGGCCTTCCTGACGGGCAAGCTGGAAGAAAACGATTGGAACGTGAGCGAGACCGCCAGGAAACTCGCCATGCCCCGAAGCAATCTCTACAAGAAGATCGACAAGTACGGGTTGCAGAGAAAATAGCGCGACGTTTCGCTACGGGCCGCAGCGTCCCGATCACACACCTTCGGGTGACACCCGGCATTGTTCGGGCGCAATGGTCTCTTCCAATCACTCCATCGTCATCCTCGTCAACGCGAGTGGTTCGGTGCTCGATCGACTGTCGGTGTGCAACATCCCTGGCGGCAGGATTGTCGAAGCAGATTTTGCTGCCAACGAAACGGTGTGTTGCGCGGCGCTCCGGCTGGCACACGACTGCCCCCGCGAGGAGTTGCAGGTCAGGCTCCGGGCGTGGGCGGGGGGCCGAGGGTGGTCGGTGGCAGTTGCGCCCGGTCCCGAGAGCGGCTAACATAATGTGACGCCCTGATTTACAGCATTGGGCCTTGTGGCTTTTTGGGCCGTCGGAACGATCGGAATCAATTTCTGACGCCTGCTGGATATTCGTTGACTCACAGCCCGCCTCGTGAAGGCAGTAATTGCTGGAGTGAGGTCGGTGCGTCGAAGTACACGGCTCTTCCGAGCATCGCGGAGGAATTGCGAGTCCCATGCGAGTAAGCGCTGCAAAGAAGGTCGGGAACGAAGAAGGTTCCCTCGACCAGTACTTACGAGAGATCAGTAAGTATCCCCTCCTGGCGCGGGAAGACGAAGTGTCGTTGGCGGTGCAGATCCACGACAGCTGCGCGGAATCCCTCGACAAGCTCGTCAGAAGCAACCTGCGCTTTGTGGTGTCGGTGGCCAAGAAGTACCAGAACCAGGGTGTCAGCCTTTCGGATCTGATCAACGAAGGCAACCTGGGCCTGATCCGCGCCGCCCACAAATTCGACGAGACCAAAGGCATCAAATTCATCTCCTACGCCGTGTGGTGGATCCGACAGGCGATCCTCCAAGCGCTGGCGGAGCAGAGCCGCATCGTCCGAGTGCCGTTGAACCGGGCGGGCACGCTGCACCGTATCGGCAAGCGATCGTCGGCGCTGCAACAGGAGCTGGGTAGGGAACCGACCATCGAGGAGATCGCCGACGGGATGGACATCCCGAAGGACGAGGTCGCCAAGACGCTGGCCATCTCTCGGAGTCATCTGTCTCTCGATGCGCCCCTTACCCCCGGTGAGGACAACAAGCTCCTCGACTATCTGCCCGACGATCAGAGTCCTGGTCCCGACGACCAGACGTTCGAGCGGGCGTTGAGTAACAGCATCGAAGAGGTGCTCGGCACGCTCAAGGAGCGCGAGGCCAAGATCCTCCGTCTCTACTTCGGGCTCGACGGTCAGGAAGCGATGACCCTGGAGGAGATCGGTGGTCTGTTGGGCATCACCCGCGAGCGTGTGCGACAAATAAAGGAGAAGGCGCTGGCCCGTCTGCGACACGTGAGCCGGGCTCGGTCGCTGGAGAGCTTTCTATCTTGAGCAGTGAGCGGGCCGTCCCACCCTCCCCCTGACCGGTGGGGCAGGGCGGCCGGCTCCTGTACCCACTGCTCGCTGCTCACCGCTATGTTCCCCACCATGCAACCCCCTGCATTGCTGTACTCGATGAGCGAGGCTCTCTCGTGAAGCTCGGCATCATCTCCATGGGGTGTGACAAAGCCACGGTGGACTCGGAGCGCCTTGTGGGGGAGTTGGTGGGTCACGGGGCTCAGGTGGTGTCCGAACTGGACACCGCAGACGTCGTGCTCGTCAATACCTGCGGGTTCATCGACGCGGCCAAGCAGGAATCCATCGAGGCGATGATCGGTGCCGGCGGACTCAAGCAGCACGGATCGGTGAAGGCCGTGGTGGCCGTGGGATGCCTGGTGCAGCGCTACCAGCGGGAGCTCGAGGCGGAGATTCCCGAGGTGGATCTCTTCTTGAATTTTGGAGAGCTTCACAAGCTGGCGCCCGAACTCGCCGCCCGGGGCCTCATCGCGGATCCCCTCGCCCACCACCCCGGTGTGCGCCACTACTTCGGCGACGACACCCACGTCCGCTACCTGAAGATTTCCGAGGGCTGCGATCACACGTGCGCGTTTTGTGCGATCCCGTTGATGCGTGGCAAGCACCGGTCGGAGCCCCTGGAGCGGCTGGTACGGGAGGCGCAGCAGCTGGAAGCGCAGGGTGCCAAGGAGATCAACCTCGTCGCGCAGGACCTCGGGCATTGGGGCCGAGATTACGGGCGCCAGGGTCCGAAGCTGCCGGATCTCCTGAAGGCACTCCTCGAGGAAACAACGGTGCCATGGTACCGGCTGCTGTACGTGTATTCCGCGGGCTTGAGCGACGGGTTGGTGAAACTCATGGCGTCGGAGCGGCGTATCGTCCCGTATATCGACATCCCCATCCAGCACGCGTCCGACCGCATGTTGGAACGCATGCGGCGGCCCGAACGGAGGGAAACGATTCGCGAGAAGGTGCGGTGGTTGCGCGAGGTCGTGCCGGACATCGCGATCCGGACCACGACCATCGTCGGCTTTCCGGGAGAGACGGATGACGACTTTGCCGAACTCCGCGACTTTGCCGAAGAGATGACTTTTGAGCGCCTCGGCGTGTTCACCTACTCCAGCCAAGAGGGCACTCGGGCGCAGCAGCAATTCACCGACGACGTTCCGGACGACGTGAAGCGGTCCCGCCAGGAAGAGTTGCTCGACCTGCAGCGGATCATCTCCGAGGATCGTCTGAGCCGGTACGTGGGCCGGGAGACCGAGGTGTTGATCGACGGGGTGACCGATCCCGACGAAGACGGCGCCACCCACGTGGGACGCGTCATGTGGCAGGCCGACGACGTAGACGGCGTCACGACCGTGCAGCGGGGTGGCTGGGCCAAGCCGGGGGAATTCGTGCGCGGGCGGATCGAGGAGTGTACCGACTACGACTTCCGGGTGGTGGCCCTGCCATGACCACGCCCCAGTCGAACGAGACCCGGAGAGACCACTTGAAGCGGCTGGCGACCATCGTGGCGGGAGCGATGGGGGCGTCGGGGTGTGCGTCGGGGGCCGGCTCGGGGGGGACGGCTCCGGGCCCGCTACCGTCGGGGCAGCGCGTCCGCATCGGGCTCGCCGTTGGGGCCGGGTCGGTGCGGATCGGATCCCGGGGTGACGTGGTGGCGACGGAGAGCGGCCAGACCGCCATCCACCTGGGGCGGGGTGAGACCGTGGACGTCGCCCCCGCTGGAGACGGTGTGTCGGCATCGGGGGGAGGGCAGTCCGCACAGTTTGACTCGCTACTCTTCCGGGGATCTCGGGGGCTCGTCACGGTGGACGGGATTCCCTATCGCGGGACGGTCTCGGTGGTTCAGCAAAGTGGCGCGGTGACGGTCATCAACGAGCTCGGACTCGAGGAATACGTGGCGGGCGTCATCGCGGTGGAGATGGGCCGGCGGTCCGGCTCGGAGCGAGCCGCCCTCGAGGCCCAAGCCATCGCATCCCGGACCTACGCCGTCGCCAACCTGGGGCGATTCCGGGCCCAAGGTTTTGATCTGCGCGCCGGTGTCAGCGATCAAGCGTATCGCGGCGTCCAGGCGGAATCGGATGATGGAAGCCGGGCCGTGCGCGATACCGCCGGCCTGTTGTTGACCCTCGACGGCCGGCCCATCACGGCGTTCTTTCACTCGACCTGCGGCTTCGCCACGGCCTCGCCCGAGGAATCGTTTCGCAACGTGCGGCCCCAGCCGTACCTGCGGTCGGTTTCGGATGCCCATGGCCAAGGGTACTATTGCGAGAGGTCGCCCCGGTATCGCTGGCGGGTGGAATGGTCGGGCGCGGAGCTGACGGCGGTGTTGCGGAGGACCGTTCCCCGGGCGCTCGGGATCGACGAGCATTTCGTGTCCGAGGTGCGCGACGTGGAAGTCCGAGGGACGGGTGCGTCGGGACGGGTGACGGAGATTCGCGTGCAGGTGGATCAGGGAGAAATCCCGGTGTTCGGACCGGATGTTCGTGCCGTGTTTCAGAGCCCGGAGGCGGCCCCCCTCGGGAGCACCGCCGTCCAGCTGACGAAAGAGCGAGCCAACGACCGCCTCACGCAGCTGATCGCCGCAGGAGCCGGGTGGGGTCACGGTGTGGGGATGTGCCAGTGGGGCGCCATCGGGCGGGCGCGCGCGGGGCAGGACTATCAGACCATTTTGGGAACGTACTTCCCCGGCACGACGGTGATGCCGTGGACGGAATGAGGCACAGACAGGTGCCAACCCTCAACCACACAGACACACGCATGTCTACCAAACCAGCCCTACTCATTGGTCTCGCGCTCTTGCTCGGCCCGAGTGCCGTCAAGGCTCAGGGGTTTCTCGACGAATTCAGCTACGAAGGACTCGGCTTCGCCGGCATCGGATTCGAGGTGGGCCCTGTGGCGTCGGACCGTGTCACCACGGAAGTTTCCTTTGGTGTGCGCGTGGATTACGGTATGATCGCGCCCCGGGTCCGGGTCGTGTTCGGTGCCAATTACTTCAAGGGCGAACTCGACCAGGACGAGATCGGCGATTTCGAAAACCGGGTGCTGCAGATCGTGGACGATCCCACGGGCGACGCGACCGTGGACATCGGGGAAATCGGGTGGTCCAACCTGGAAGCGACCATCGATCTGCAATACATCTTTCAGTCGAGCCCCCGCTACTTCACGTACATCGGGTTCGGTTTGGGGGCCCACGTACGCAACGGCTCCGGCGTGGCGATCGAAGACACGTTCGTCGAGGACGCCCTCGACACCATTGCCGCCAGTGCCGATCTGTCGCTGGGCCTGGAGATCGCCCTCACCGACCAGTTCCACTTCACCACCGAAGCGCGAGGCGTCCTGAGCAGCGAACTGCTCCTCGCCTCCGCGCGGGCAGGGTTCATGTATCGCATCCTTCCGGGAGGAAACTGATGGCTCCGCCGGTCCGGGTTGCCGTGGTGGGGGCCGGCGCAGTGGCGCAGGTGGCTCACCTGCCGATGATCGCCCGCCGGGACGAGTTCGAACTGGTCGGGCTCTGTGACTACGACCTACCCAAGGCGCGTTCGCTTGCGGCGCGGTTCGAGATCCCGGAAGTGTTCGACGACATCGAATACCTCTTGAGTCGCACCGAGCCCGACGCGGTCGCCGTGTGTACTCCGAACCATCTCCATCAGGTTCACGTCAAGACCGCGCTGGCGGCGGGCGTGCATGTACTGTGCGAGCGACCGTTGGCCCTGACGGCGGAGGGTGTGGAGGACATCATTGCCGCGCAGGAACGGGCGGACAAAGTGGTGTTCGTGGGCATGCAGGCCCGCTTCCGCTCCGACGTGCAGGCTGTGAAGCAGTTTCTCGATGGAGGAGAGCTGGGAAAGCTGCACGCCGTTCGGACCGGGTGGTACACGTTCAGGCCGGCGCGACAAGCCCTTGGGTGGCGGCGGCACCGTGCGCAATCCGGCGGGGGGGCAATGCTCGACCTGGGTCTTCCCCTCGTCGACCTGGCCCTGTGGATGCTGGACTGGCCTACGCCGGATCACGTGAGTGCTGCATTCGATCCGCCCACGAGGGACCCGGAGATCGTGGAGGACTCCGCCGTTGTGCTGATAACCTGCGACGGCGGGCCGTCCATCACGGTGGATGTGTCCTGGCATTACGTGGGCAAATCCGAGCGGTACTGGTTCGAGCTACTTGGCTCTCATGGATCCAGCACCGTTGCGCCCCTTGCCGTCTTCAAGGAAATGCACGGATCTCCGATGAACGTGACCCCCACCGGGACGTCGGAGCGAAAGAGCATCTTCAATGCGGCGTACATGTCGCAGTGGGCGCACTTCGCTGCGTTGATTCGTGGAGAAGTGGAGCGACCGGATCTTGCAGAGCAGCTGGCTGTGCACCGAGTACTCGAGGCTGTGTTTCGGTCAGCGGAGCAGGGAAGCCCCGTCAAGTTGTAGCGGAGCTTGCGGTCTCGTCAAAAACCTGTGCTTCGTGGAAGATCTGGAATAAGTCTGCGTCCAGCATCCCGGACTTCACCTCGCTCGCCAGAATGTCCAGGGCGCTCTCGGCCGGCACGGCCCGCTTGTAGGGACGGTCCGAGGCCGTGAGGGCGTCGAAGATATCCGCAATTGTCATCATTCGCGTCTGAATGGGAATGTCATCTCCCCTGATTCCCCTGGGGTACCCGCGGCCATCGAGCTTCTCATGGTGTCCGTAGGCGATGCGCGGAATGTCCTGGAGTTCGTTGGTCCACGGGATCTGCATCAGGAACCGATACGTGTGATTCACATGGCTCTCGATCTCGACCCGCTCCGTCTCGTCCAGACTCCCCTTCCGGATGGTGAGATACCGCACCTCGTCGCTGGTCAGATACGGTTGCTCTTTGTCCTCCGAATCCTGGTAATAGCGATCGGCGTATTGCAGTAGTTCGTCGAAGCTTCCATCGGGGAGAATGGTGGGCTCGTTGGATTCCAGGACCAAGGACAAGAAGTGATCCAAGGATCCGATGTTGTCTTCGTATTCCCTCCGCATGCGTTCGAAGAACGCCTCATATCCCTGCGTGCCATGCTGCTCCAGATATTCCGCCCGCTGCTTGTAGAAGTTGCGCTCCGTCGTGCGGCGTACGAACGCGTATCGCTGCTTGATCAATGAGAGATCCGGCGGGTACAGCTTCTTCGACTTCACGAGCACTTGCTCGCGCACGCCCACTTTGCCGAAGTCGTGCAGCAGGCCGGCGTACCGGATTTCGCGTAGCTGCTGCCGGGTGAATGCGAGGTCCTTGTAGGGTCCGGTGTCGACGCGATCGGTGGCCCGAGCAATGCCCACCGTCATCGTGGCCACGCGCCCCGAATGTCCGAAGGTGGTGGGGTCGCGTTGCTCGATCGCGGTCACGGCGGCGGTGACGAATCCCTCGAACAGTCGCTCGATGCTCTCGTACAACTGGCTGTTCTCGATGGACACTGCGGCCTGGCCGGCGAGGCCAGTCACCAATTCCACCGTCCTCCGACTGTATGGGGTCACCTGTGCGTCGAAGTCCTCGGGCGTGTCGAGCAGTGCAGCGGCGTCTCGTTTCCGGTTGATGAGCTGCAGCACGCCAATTACTTCGTTCTTGTGATTGCTCATCGGGATCGTGAGCATCGACTTCGTGCGATATCGGTTGGTCTCGTCGAAGGACCGGTTGATAGAGTACTCGACATCCGGCGGCAGGAAGTATGCGTCGTCGATCACCAACGGCTCCCCCGTACTCGCCACGTATCCGGCAATGCTGGTGTGATCGATTGCGATCGTGAACTCACTCAACGGCAGGTCGGGCCGGGACTGGGTCTGTGAGAGCTTGAAGCGCAGCCGCTGTGTGCCGTCCTCGGCGGTCTCGACGAGGTACAGGCTCCCGGCGTCCGAGGATGTGACGCGGCGGGCCTGGGAAAGTACCATCGACTGCAGAGTGTCGTAGTTCCGTTCGGTGTTGAGCGCCACGCCTATCCGCGTCAGCTCGTCCAGTTCCTGGGTGCGCGCCTGGGCGCTCTTCCTGAGGCGTGTGTTTTCGGTTCGCGTGGCCGCATCCCGAAAGGCAGTGCGGAGAGCGATTAGCAGTTCCCTCGGATGGTACGGCGTGTGGAGCAGGGCGCTCACGAGGTGATCGGGAATACCCCCGGGCGATCCGTCGCCTTCCGGGCCCAATACTACGACGGCCCCGCCGCCCTCCACGAAAGACCGGAGCTTCGCCGTCGAGAACAGCTGGCGAGCCCCGGGATCCAACACGAAAACCGTGGGACGGTCACCCCCGACCAGGTCGTCAGGGGCTCGGATGATCGTGGTTTCAATGCCCTCGTTCGCCAACGCATCAGCGATGTCGTTGGGGTCGTAGCTCGTGGTGTGGAGGAGCTGGTATTTCATCGACGCGCTTCCGTCGTGTCCGGTGGCGGGAGCTCGACGCCCGTCAACAGCCTGGTAGGCCGGCGGGTGATCTGCTCGGCGAAATAATCCAGCAACAAAGTCGTGTGGTTGAGCCGTTCGAGCGCTTCCAGTACGACACTGCGATTGTCGCTGAGCAAGCCGTGCGCGGTCGTGGCCAGCGTGTCGAACGAGCTGAGGATCAGTCGGGCGTGGGACAATGTAGCCATGAGGCTGTCCTGCATTGGTCCAACGCGCGGTGAGATCTCCGAGAGGATTTGATCGGTGCGCTCGAGGCTCGTGGCCAACATCTGCAGTGCCTCCTCGATCCTCGGCGCCGTAGCGTCGAGGATTCCTTCGGCGAGCTCGATAACCTCGTCCGCTTGGGTCATTCGCGCCGTGCTCTCCTCGATGAGCGTGTGGGTCAGTGCGAGGGTCTGCACGACCTCCGCCTTCAGTTCCGTCGCCACCTCACCCAAGAGGTCCATGGCACTGGGGATCCGATCGGAATCGATCGTATCGCCGGGTTGGAGAAAGCCGGTAGCATCGGTTCGCTGCGGGATCTCCAGGTCGACTTCGGCCGCAGAGATGGGTAACGGCGCGGCGATGACGGCCCGGGTGCCGACGGGAAGCTGGAGAGGCGTGCCATCGGGGTACGCACGCTGCAGCCTGAGCTCGGCCACGAAGGAGACTCCCTGAGCGTCGACACGTGCATTGACCTCCGTCACGGTTCCGATCTGGAGGCCCTGGAGGAACACTCTTGTGTCTTCGTTTAGGCCGTCGGCGGCGTCGGCGCGCATGTAGATCTCCTGGCGAACGTCCAGCGCGTTGCTGGTGATCACGAAGAGTCCGATAATGGTGCCGATGCTCGCCAAGATGAACAGGCCTACCGTGAAGTCGCGATACGATTCCACCGCTCGAAATCATCCTTCCTGTTGCAGCACACCGCGAACCAGACGATAACGGATCTCGAATCTCGGGATGACGCTCGCCGGGAGACTGGGGCCCAAGGCGAGAACCGTCCGGCGCGATCCCTGGCCCACGTCACCCCCCCGAGCGGCTTCCAGGATACTGCGGGCGACACGATCTGTGAGACCTACGAAAGGATCCTCGAGAACCACGAGCTTGGGGTCAAAGGCCAACGCCCGCGCCAGCGCCGCCCGGCGACGTTGTTCGTCGTTCGCCTGCGCCGGTCGCAGATGTCCAACTTGTGTGAGTCCGGCGGCGGCCTGCATGATATTCAGCCGACTGTCGATCTCACCTTCGGAAAGGTCACTCCCGAACCTGAGGGGCAGCGCTACGTTCTCGCGCAGCGAGAGATTCTGCAGCAACCCGTCACCCGCGGGAAGGTAGCCCACGCGGCGGCGATACGCGAGCAACTCGCGGCGCGACAGTGTGGCAAGCTCGGTGCCCAGCACCGCGAGCTGCCCGGAGGACGGCGTGATCAACCCCAGTGCCAGCCGGCCCATGAGGCCGACCCCGCTGTCCTCACCGCCGACGATGGAAACCGTCCGATGGGCCGGAACTTCCAGGGTGACGGTGGGCGCATCGCCGCCGTTCAGCGGCACGTCGTGAAAGAAGAGCGGTGCGGAGGACATCAGTTCAGTGGGTAGAGAGCGACGAACACCGCGGACAGCAGGAAGATCCCGACGATGCTCACCACCACGGCCTGACCGGCGGCTACCGGTACCTGGGTGGCGGCCCTGTGGGCCCGCAGTCCGTGAAATGCCGGCACGGTCCCGATGACCATCCCGAAGACGATGCCCTTGGCGACCGACAGCCACACATCCCGGAAAGTGATCGACTGCAAGACGATGTCGAAATATCGGGGGGACGCCATGCCGTTGGCCACGGCTGCCCCCAGGCCAGCGAGTACGGCGACCAAGTCGAACAGGAGGATGAGTCCAAAGACCGAGACGATGGCCCCCAGGAACCGAGGGAGGACCAAATAATGGACGGGATCGATCCCCATGCCCTCGAGCGCATCGATCTCGCCCATGACCTTGTTGGTGGCCAGCTCGGCCGCGATGGCCGTCCCCGACCGTCCGGCGACGGTGAGGGCGGTGAGCAAGGGGCCCAACTCCCGCACGATGGCGATGACCATCAGCGAGCCGATCAGCTCCGTGGCGCCGAGGCGCCCCAGCTCTCGCACGGCCTGCGAGATGACCAGGAAGCTCAGGATGCTGGCGAGCATGACGATCAGCGGTATGGCCTGGATGGCCGTGAACCAGACCTGGTTCATGAAGACGCGTCGTACCACGCTGCGGCCGGCGGGCGGGAGAAAGCGCCACGACCCCATGGTGACCAAGAGGAAACGCGCCAGTGCCCCGAACCGGGACAACCAGCGCGTTCCTACGTTGCCGAGAGCCGAGATGGGCGCGATCACGCGCCTATGTTATTACGATCCCCGTAGCTGTTGCAACCGTTCGGTGGCCTCGCTGTACTCTGGAAAGGACTGCACGGCACGGCTGTAGTACTCTCTGGCCCGGGCCGCATCCCCCCGATCCTCGAAAAAGACCGCTCGGGAAAACAGCGTGAGGGCCTCCACGGGAATCTCCCGGGCCTGCTCCTCCAGCTCCTCCTCGTCGTCGAGGGCCGGGAGGTTGACGTCCTCAGTGAGCTGCGTGGCCAGGTCCACGATGAGCTGGTACAGGTCCTCTCGCCTTTCCCGAACCCCAATTGCCTTCACGAGCTCGCTGGTCTCGCTGTCCACGATCCGGGCGTCGACGCGGAAATCACCGTAAAAATCGACGAATCCGCCGAGGACCATGTACTTGGCCCCGATGATCTGTCCGACCTGGGCGGCCGAGTTGGGCTCGACGCGATCCCCCAGGTCCTGCTCCGCGATGAGGGCGTTGAGCTGCGATCGCTCGACCACGCGGAGGGCCGAGTTGCGAGCCAGCTCGGTCATGAGGATCTGCTGCAGCCCGACCCGCAGGGCCTCGAAGTCCTCGGCGTCCTGCCCGTACGACCCGCCGTTGTTGAAGATCCACACCCCGATCCCGGGGCGGCTGTCTTGGGCATGCGCGACGGGAGGCGCCATGAACCCAACCGCGAGCGCGAGTGCTAATGTTGTCCGCCAGCGCATAGGACTCTCCTGACTGCTAGAGAATGAGTTCCAATCCTTCTCGGGCCGCGATGATGTCGACCCCTCCCCCACCCGTCTGAACGGCTTTGTGTGCCTCTTCCAGCATGGCGTCCACCTGATCGTCGTCGTGCTCCGGTCGATGGTGGAACACCACCAATTGCTTTACCTGGGCTTCCAGCGCGAGCGCGGCCGCCTCGAGATTCGACGAGTGCCCCCATCCGCGGTGGCGATCCAGCTCGTCCGCCGTGTACATCGCATCGTGAATCAGCACATCGGCCCCGGCGACAAATTTCACGAAATCGTCGCGCCACGAGGTCGGGACGTCGTAGTCCCCGCCGGGTCCAAGCTCATTGTCCGGTACGTAGGCGAAGCTCGCTCCGCCGTCACTCGGTGTGATGCGATACGCCAATGTGACACCCGGGTGGCGGACCCGTATGGCCTGTACCCGAAACCCCGCCAGTGCAAACTCGCCGGGCTCGATGTGGTTGACGACCAGCTCGGCTGCCAATCCGTCGAGCGGCACCGGGAATACCACCGGGCTCATCTGGTTCCGGAGGATCTCTTCGAGGTCGACTCCGGCCTGGCGCGCCCCCCAGATCCGCACTTCGTTCCCGGGCTCGAACAGTGGCATGAAGAACGGCAATCCCTGGATGTGATCCCAGTGGGTGTGACTCACGAGGAGATCCACACTGACGGGCTTTCCGTTGCCTGCCAGGTGCCGTCCGAGGGCTCGGATCCCCGTGCCGGCGTCCAGGATGAGGGCCTCACCGCCATTCGCGGTGGCATGCCGGACCTCGAGCGCCGGCGTATTGCCCCCATACCGTGCCGTCTCGGCACCGGGGCTCGGTATTGATCCCCGAGTACCCCAAAAAGTCACCCGAAACATGCCGTCATCCCTTCCACGGGTACCAATTTGGCAGTCTCGGGTCGCGGCGGGCTATGCATAGGGTCACCTGAGCTCCGTGAGATACCTCACCGCAATCCGGCGGCTTGCTCCATCGCGCCCCGGTCCTTCACGCTGATGGTCTTACCGGTCACGGCGATGAGATTTTCCTCGGCGAGCGTCCGCATCGTTCGCGAAACGGTTTCCCGACTCGATCCGATCATTTGGGCAATCTGATGGTGCGTCACCTTCTTGGAGACGTTCACCCCGTCGTTCTCGTCGGCCATCTCCAGGAGCAGCCGCGCCACTCGGCCCGCGACGTCGAGGAGGACAAGGCCGCCGATCTTGCTGTCCGCCAGGCGGAGACGCTTGGTCAGTGCCCGGAGGAGCCCCAGGGCGATGCGAGGTGTTTCCTCGAGGCAGCGCTGAAAATCGTCGCGCCGCAACACCAGGAGGTTCGACTTCTCCATGGCGATGACATGGGCGGAGCGGGGCTGGTCGTCGATCAGGGACATCTCGCCGAAAAAATCACCGTCCGCCAATGTTGCCAGAATGACCTCGCGACCGTCTTCCCCGATGAGCACGACCTTGACCTGGCCCGCGATCACCACATAGAGGGCATCGCCGGGATCGTCCTCGAACAGGATCACGCTACCCTTGGGGTATTTTCGCTGGCGCGCCAACTCGGCCATCCGAGCCAGTTCGTCGTCAGCGAGATGTTCGAAAAGCGGAATCGCTTGGAGGGCGGTAACCACCGACATGTCGATGCTCTCTAGGGGAAACGCCCGTCAAGATTAGCGAGCCCTCGGGGCCGTGTCAAACGACTGGACAGAGTCGCCGTTGCTCCCAAGTCGATGTCCCCATTATATTTCTGTGCTCAAATCAAGACGTGGTTCAGCTTTCGGAGAGAACGGTGCGTACAAAGATTCACCCAGAGTATCACGTGGTCACGGCTCAGTGCGCGTGCGGCAACGTGTTCCAGACCCGATCGACGCTTTCCTCGATTCACGTAGAGATCTGCGGCCGCTGCCATCCGTTCTTTACCGGGAAGCAGCGTCTCGTCGATACCGCCGGACGCGTCGAGCGGTTCCGGCAGCGGTACTCGTCGCAGGCCGCTCAGAAAGAGGGGTAGCCCTGCAGGCGCGGCTCGAGGCCGCGCTCGCACGCGCGGCCGAAATCGAGGAGCGGCTCGCCGATCCGGCGGTGGCTGCGGATCCCCAACAACTCAAGACCCTGGGTCGGGAGTACGCGCGTCTGGAGGAAATCCGGCGTACGGCCACCCGTCTCGGGAAACTCTCCGAAGAGCTGGACCAATCACGGGAGATGTCTCGGGATTCGGATCCCGAGCTGGTGGAGCTCGCGGTGGCCGATGTGGAGCGGCTCACCCCCGAGGTCGCGGAGCTCGAGAGAGCGCTCCAGTCCCTCCTGATTCCCCCGGATCCCCTCGACGACCGAGACACCATCGTGGAGGTCAGGGCGGGTACCGGGGGTGACGAGGCCGCGCTCTTCGCGGCGGACCTGTTCCGCATGTACCACCGGTATGCCGAGGCGCGAGGGTGGTCCACCGAGACCGTCTCCCTCTCCGAGGGAAACCTGGGGGGCGTCAGGGACGCGGTGTTCAAGGTCAAAGGAGAATCCGCCTACGGCCGGCTCCGCTACGAGTCGGGGGTGCACAGAGTCCAGCGGGTCCCCACGACCGAGGCTCAGGGCCGGATTCACACGTCCGCGGCCACCGTGGCCATCCTCCCGGAGGCGGAGGATGTGGACGTGAGCATCGACGAGGGCGACCTCAAGGTCGACGTCTTTCGGTCGTCCGGGCCCGGTGGCCAGAGCGTGAACACCACCGACAGCGCCGTCCGGATCACCCATCTGCCCACGGCGCTCGTGGTGCAGTGCCAGGACCAGAAATCCCAATTGCAGAACAAGATCAAGGCGATGGAGGTCCTCCGGGCGAGGCTCCTGGACCGGATCGTCGCCGAGAAGGAGGCGGAACGGGCCCGGGAGCGGCGCTCCATGGTCGGGACCGGAGATCGCTCCGCCAAGATCAGGACGTACAACTATCCCCAGAACCGTGTCACCGATCATCGAATCAACTTCACCATCCACCGCCTCGAGGCGGTGCTGGCGGGAGACCTGGACGAGGTGATCGACGCCCTCCGTGCGGCCCGCCTTGAAGAGCACACCGCCGATTGATATGGTGCCACCCACCCTCGCCGCAGCGCTGCGGTGGGCGGTGGAACGGCTTCGGTCCGGGGGGTCGACGGAGCCGCGGCGCGAGGCCGTGGACTTCTGGGCCCGGGTGACGGAGACCGATCCGTCTGCGACCGTGACGGCAAGCGATCGCCCCGTTGAGGACAATGAGTGGGAGGACTTTTGCCGGGCCATCGAGGGGCGCGTCGCCGGCAAGCCGCCAGCCTATGCCACGGGCCTCACGGGATTTCGCCGGCTGGATCTCCGGGTGGGCCCGGCGGTCTTGATTCCCCGACCCGAGACCGAGGGGCTGGTTCAACAGGTGCTGGACTGGGCCGAGACCGAGGGACGGAGGGGGGTGGCGGTGGACATCGGGACAGGGAGCGGCTGTATTGCCCTGAGCCTTGCCGTGGAGGGGTCCTTTGCCCGGATTCTCGCCACCGACATCTCGGACGAGATCCTGGGGGTGGCTCGGGAAAACCTCGACCGCATCCGACCGGACACGCCGGTCGACCTGCGGTGCGGGGAATTCTTCGCCCCGCTGAAGGGCGAGCTCATGGACGTGATCGTGGCCAACCCACCGTACGTTACCCCGGACGAGTTCGAAGGACTGGAGGAGAGTGTGAGGCTCCATGAGCCGAGAGACGCTCTGGTGAGTGATGAAGGCGGAATGCGGCACACGCGACTACTCCTCGAGGGTGCGGCAGGGTGCCTCGCTCCCGGTGGGCTCCTGGCGCTGGAGATCGACGCCGAACGGGGTGACCGGGTGCTCCATCTGGCGGAGCGGTGTGGCTGGGAGGCCCGAATCGAGGAGGATGTCTTTGGCCGGCCCCGGTATCTGGTGGCCACGGCACCGATTCCATGAGGGGCTCCTTCATCGTGGTGGACGGTCCCGACGGGGCCGGGAAGACCACTCTCGCGGAGCGCCTGGCGGCCCGCTTGCGGGACACGGGTCGTGGCGTGCTCGAGGTCCGCCAGCCCGGCGGTACGCCCTTGGCCGAGGCGGCCCGGCGGGTGGCGTTGGATCCAGCCATGCAGGCGAGTCCCCTGGCGGAGCTATTCCTTATTCTGGCGGCCCGAGCCGACCAGGTGGCCAAGGTGATCCGCCCCGCCCTGGAGCAGGGGCAGGTGGTGTTGAGCGACCGCTACGACCTGTCCACCGTGGCGTATCAGATAGGAGGCCGCGGCCTCCCCGCGGGGCCCGTGATGAGCGCCAACGAGTTGGCCACCGACGGTCTCCGGCCCGGACTCACCCTCGTACTGGACCTCCCCGCCGACGTCGGCCTGGAGCGGCAGGCCCACGACGGCAAGGAGCCCGACCGGATCGAGCGGGAGGGCGCGGCGTGGCACGAGCGCATTGCGGCGGCGTTCCGCGAGGCCTCGGGACCTGGAATCGTCCACCTCGACGCAACGGCGACGGCGGACGTGGTGGAGTCGGTGGCCTGGGAGGCGGTAGAGGCCCACCTGAGGGAAACTTCTGAGGAGGGAGAGGGTTGAGAATGGAACCGCTTTCCCTCGGGAGCAGGCCGTGACGCATAGGAACACCCTCATCCTCATGATCGTGGTGACCGTGGCCTTCGGGTCCGGGGCCGTGCTCCTGCAGCGGCGTGCGCCCGGCACGGCGGAGGTCTATGGGAAGGCCCGAGTTCTCTCCGGTATCGTGCAACGCGTTGCGGACTTCTACGTCGATTCTCTCGAGCAAGGCCAACTCTACGACCTGGCCATCGACGGCATGCTGCAGGGTCTCGGCGATCCCTACACCGGCTTCCTCCGCGCCGAGGAGTTGGAAGACCTGATGATGGCCACACGCGGCGACTATAGCGGGCTCGGGCTCCGCATCGAAGTCACCGACGGCTGGCTCACGGTGGTCACTCCCATGGCCGGAACCCCCGCGGACGAGGCGGGGCTCGAAGCCGGAGATCGCATTGTCGAGGTGGAGGGCGTTGGAACGTACGGCTGGTCGGCCGAGCGGGCGTCGGCGGCGCTCCGGGGTGATCCCGGGACCGCGGTTGAGCTCACCGTTGTCCGCCCGGGGCTTCCCGAGCTTCTCGGGTTCAACGTCGAGCGTGGGGAGATCCACGTGACATCAGTGCGCCATGCCGACATGGTGGCTCCGGGCATCGGGTACGTTCGCCTCGAGTCCGTGGGCGCTCAGGCGGCCGAGGAACTCGCGGAGGCCGTCTCGCGGTTGCGAGCGGCCGGCGCCAGGGGTCTCCTGCTGGACATGCGGTACAATCCGGGCGGTCTGCTCGATCAGGGGGTCGCCGTGTCGGATCTGTTTCTGGAGCCCGGCGACGCTGTGGTGTCCACGCGAGGGCGGATTGCGGCCACGTCCCACACGTACGAGGCAGGCCTCCCGGCACGGTGGAGCGACATGCCGCTCGTCGTGCTCGTCAACGAGTTCTCGGCGAGCGCCGCCGAGATCATTGCCGGAGCACTTCAGGATCACGATCGGGCGTTGGTGCTCGGAAGCCCAAGCTTCGGCAAGGGGGTGGTGCAGACGGTCTTTCAGGTCAATCGGACCGAAGCCCTGCGGCTCACGACGAGTCGCTGGTACACGCCCTCCGGGCGGTCGATTCACCGGGACCGGGAACCCCCGTTCTTTCCGGAGGAATCCGCTACGACGGATACGGTCGTCGTGAGTCCGGAATTCCGCAGTGACGCGGGACGGGCACTCCGGGGCGGTGGGGGCATTCATCCTGATGTGGTCGTGCTTGGCGACACCGCCACGGTGGCGGAGCGCCGCTTCCAGCGACAGCTGGGAGTGAACGTGCAGACGTTCGTGGACGTGGTGTCGAGCTATGCGTTGGAGTTGAAGGGAACGGACCTCGTCGCAGATCCCGAGGCCTTTGTCGTGACGGGCGGCATGCGCGCCGAGGTGCGGCGCCGGCTGCGCGCCCGGGAGGTGACCATGCCGGGCGCCGTCTGGAACGCAGCCGCCGACTTCATCGACCATGAGCTGAGGCGGCGCACCCTGCGCTACACGTTTGGACCCGACGTGGAGATGCGGTTCGAGACCGCCCGGGATGGCGTGGTGCGGGCCGCCATCGCGCTGTTGGAGCGGGCGGTCAGCCAGGAAGAGTTGTTTGAGCTGTCGGAGGGGATGTAGTCCTAGGGTGTGACAACCCTCGTGCCTCGGGGCACCCGAAAGATCAATTCCTCCGGCGGAATCGGCTCGTTGACCGTGATGGAATCGAACACCAGCGTGCGCCGCTGCCCCGAGTCTTCCACGATGTTCACTTTTCGCAACATGCCGTCGGCCGACAAAGAGATCACCACGCTGCGGAACGGGATGCCTTGCACCCGGGGAATCAGCCGCACGTTTTCCACCGGATAACCACCGGCCGAGTCCAATCCCACGTACGTTGCCGTATAGCGGTCGAGTGGCCGGTCGACGAACTGTCCGAACAGGTTTGGCGTTGCCGGCCCCGCTTCGGGGATGGGCTGTCGGATTACCTGATTGGGGGTCGTGCTCGGCGTGTGGAGCCAGAGCCACGTGCCGTCTGCCACGATTCGATCACCTTCGGGGTGGCTAAACCGCATCGAGAAACGGTCTGGTGGGGACAGGTAGAGCGTCCCGGTCGCGGTTTCGTTCCCGATCATCGGGTTGATCAGGGTCTGCGTGAACTCCGCGCGTAGCGTGGTGATCTGACCGTACGTCGCCTCGGCGATGGCCAGCACCTCAGTGGCGTTCTGTGCCGCCGCCGGGCGGATGCACAGTGCGATCGCCAACGCGACGAGCGCTCTCACGGCCACACCTCTTCTGTTCGTTGCGTCGCAGTGTATCGCTACCAGCATCGGTTACTCGTCTCCCTTAGCGCCAACTGTGAACCGGTCACCATCTTGTGCAGCAACGACCGTGCCACCGAACACCCCGGCAGCCACTTTGGCCGGATCCACTGCTTCAACGGGTGGATAGAAATGGGTGAGCACCAATCGCTCGGCCCTTGCCCTCCGAGCCAGCGCCCCGGCCTGAGCGGGCGTCAGATGCGACTCGATGGCGCGAGCGTCCGGTAGCGAACACTCGGACAGCAGGAGATCGCAGTCCTGGGCCCAATCGGCGAGGGCGTCACTCGGCCCCGTATCTCCAGTGTACACCAGTCGGCCGGACTTGTCCCTCACGGAGTACGCCAGGCTCTCCGGGCTGTGGAGCGTCTTGTACGTGTCCAGCGTTACCTCTTCGCTCAACACATAGGAGTCTCCGGGGCGCAACTCGTGGATTTCCACGGGATAGCCGGGGTCACGGATCCACTCGCCCAGTGCGCCGGCCAGGTGGCGCATGCGTTTCCGCAGCCCCTCGGGACCGATGATGTGGAGCGTGTCCCGCCGCGCCGGTTCCGTGCCCCACCGCTGGGCAAACAGCAGCATGGGGAGTTCGCCCCAGTGATCGATGTGGAAGTGGGTGAGGGCCACGTGCGTGAGGGTGGGCCAGGGGATGGCGAAGGCGGCCATCCGGTGCATCGTGCCGGCCCCGCAGTCCAGCAGCAAACGGGTCGAGCCCGCCGACACCCAGTACGAGGCCGCGGTGCGCGACGGCGACGGCGCCACCGTTCCCGATCCCAGCACGGTGAGCTCGATCATTCCTCGTTCCCGCCCCGGTACACAATGCGCTTGGTGAATGTGCCGTCGGGCGTGACCAGCATGGCGATGTACACGCCCCTCGGTGCATGCGTCCCGTCGTTGGCCGTCCCGTCCCAGGTGAAGTTGGGGTCGCAGTTGCCCGCCAACGGGGTGGCCGGGCGTCCATACCGACCGGCTTCCAGGGTCCCGTCGGTGCCGGGGAAGGGCACCAGCGTGCGAACGCTGTGACCGCGGAGGTCGAGGATCTCGAGGCGAACGGTGCCCGCTGTTGCCAGGTCGAACCAGATGCACGTGGTGTTCGTCCCCACGGTGGGATTGGGGAAGGGGTTGGGGAAGTTTTGCAGCAACAGCGTGGTGCGCGGAACGTCATCGTCCAGCACCAAGAAGTTGATCGCGCTTTCGGCCGCGACCGTGTCGGGGCCGAGTGCCGCCACGACGCGCCAGCGGTATGCCGTGTTGGTGCTCAGGTCGCTCGGTGGCGTGTAGCTCGTCGCCGAGAGATTGCTGTCGGCAGCCACGACGACCTCGTCGCTCGAGCGGAAGATCTCGACGAGAAATTGAAACGGCCCCGGAGGCGTTGCGGCACTCGGGGACCTCCAGCGAAACGTTGGGCGGCGCTCCATTGTGGTGGCGTCGTCCACGCTGTTGAAGGTCAGCAACTCGACCCATGGGGGCACGACGAACATGCGCTGGAGTGCCACGGTCTCGTCGTTTGCCGCCACCGCGCTCACCACCGCCACGATCGTGTCCCCCGGCTGTTGCGGTTGTGGCAGGGCGACTTCCGTGGCCGACGTCGTCGTGTCGAGAAAGACGTTCAGGAGTTGAGCGTCTCGGGCCAACCGGAGCCGATACGTGACGGGGGACGCAAACGCCGCAACGCTTCCCGTGGTCCAGCGAAAGGTGGGCGTGACGCTATCCAACACCGAGTCAGTGGGGGCGGTGAGCTGCAGGCCCTCGGGAAACGTGGCCGCCTGCGTCACGTTTGGCGTGCCCCAACCGAGGTTGGTGTTCGGACTGTCTGCGTTGGATCCGGCGCGGAGCAGCGCGTCTCGGATCTCGACGGGTGTGAGCGTGGGATGCAACTGGCGCATCAGGGCGACGGCCCCGGCGAGGATGGGTGCGGCAAACGACGTGCCGTTCAATCTCGCGAATCCCGACCCCTGTGTTGGATCGATGACGAACACGTCCACCCCCGGCGCGGTGAGATCCGGCTTGATGCGTCCATCCGCCGTGGGCCCCCGGGCGCTGAACGATGCCAGCATCTCCAGCGAATCGGTGGCCCCGACGGCCACAACGGAGTCACCGTCTGCCGGCGTCCCGATCGTTCTGGCGCCGGGTCCCCCGTTGCCCGCCGACGTGACCACCGCCATCCCCCGCTCGACGGCCATGTCGGACGCGATGGTCGTGACGGCGATGTCACCGTTGAGTTCGGCCGTGGTATACCCCGACCCATCGTCGAAGCTGAAATAGGCCAGGCTCGTGGTCACGATGTCGGCTCCCAAGGAGTCGGCCCACTCCAGCGCCGCGACGAAGTTGTCCTCCTCGATTCGCGTCTCCGAACGGATGTCTTCTGTTTTGGCGAGGAGGTACTCGGCGTCGGGCGCGATCCCCACCATGGTGCCGGGGATATCGGCGCCGAGAAGCGACCAGGTCGCCGTGCCGTGGCGCGAGGCGAGGGGGTGGTCGGCCGCCTCGTTCCGGACGATCGAATCGTTGAAGACAAAGTCGTACTGCGCGAAAATGCCGGTGCTCTGGAAGGCCGGAAGCTCCGTCTCGAAACCGGTATCGAAGGACGCGATGCGCACGCCGCTTCCCCGAATCCCCATCTCGACCAGCGGAAACATGTTCAGCAATCGAAACGGCATGGCGGACGCCCCGTAGAGACTGTCCGGCTGTTGGGTTGGGGCCGGGGCGGGCACGCCTCCGGTGGAAGGTGGGGCGGGTCGATGGCGGAAGCGCACCACCGGCTGGATGTGGCGGACCACGGAACTGTTCAACATGGCGGACAAGCTCGTTGCAGGCACGTTGGCCGACAGCGCTCGCAGCCATTGGCTCCGACGGCGGATGGTGCCTCGAGCGTCGTCGACGACCCGGTTTGCTTCGTCGAGCGATCGTCCGGAAGCGACGAACACCCACACCGCAACGACGGTGTCGCGATCGAGCACGGGTTGGAGCTTGGGCGAGAGCGTGGCGCGCTGGGCGACGAGGGCTCCGGTGGGGAGGAAGGCTCCCACGAAGAGCCCGAGCACGGCGGCTCGCACGGTCAGCCGATGGCGGCGTGCTCGCCCAGCCGAACGCCGACGATCGAAGACACCCCGGGCTCCTGCATCGTCACCCCGTACACCGCATCGGCGGTCTGCATCGTCCGCGGGTTGTGCGTGATGACGATGAACTGCGTGTCGGACTTGAACTCGTCCAGCAGCCGCAGGAAGCGCTGCACGTTGGAATCGTCGAGTGGGGCGTCCACCTCGTCGAGCAAACAGAAGGGGCTCGGCTTGGTGAGATAGATGGCGAACAGCAGTGAGATGGCCACCAGCGCCCGTTCGCCGGAGGAGAGGAGGTGGATGCGCTGAGTCCGCTTTCCGCGTGGAGCGGCACGGATTTCGATCTCACTGTTCAGCGGGTCGAGTTCATCAACGAGGCGCACGTCGCACTCGCCGACCTCGAAGAGTGTGAGAAAGACCCGCTTGAAGTTCTCCCGGACGGCTGAAAAGGTTGCCGTGAACAGTGCTTGAGCCGTGTCATCGATTTCGCGCAACGCCTGGAGCAGCGACGTGCGGGCGGCAACCAGATCTTCTCGTTGGGTCTCGAGAAACTCGAGGCGCGATTTTTCTTCGTCGTGTTCCTCGGAAGCCAGGGGGTTCACCGGTCCCGCAGCCAGGAGCCGATCCGCCAGGAGCTCCCCTTCTTGTTCGAGGTCCTCGTCGTCGCCCTCCACCTCGGGCGCGGTCTCGAGAAGCTCCGCCAGCGGTTTGCGCCATTCCGCTTCCACGCGCTCCACAATTGCGTTCCGGCGACCCACGATCTCCGCCTGCTCCAGTTCGACGTGGTGGGACGTCTCGGACAACTCCTGCTCCTTGGTGCGTGCCTCCTCCAGGTCGCGGTCGCTGATCGCGAGCGCTTCATCGGCCGCGTGGACCGATCGCTCGGCGGCCGTCGCGGCAGCCTCGAGCTCTGCGACCTCGGTGCGGCGCTCCGCGAGCTGATCGGTCCACGTCGCCTGTTGCGCTTCGGCGCCTCCGGTGGAGTCGTCGATCTCCGCGATCTCCCGGGCGAGGCTGTCCATTTCCGCCGTGGCGTCCTGCAGCGCCCGTTCCGCACGCTCCTCTCGTTCCCGTGCGGCTTCCTCTCGCACGGAGACCTGGGCTTCTTCCACCTGCCAGTGCACACGGTTTTCCCGGGCGGCTTCCTGGTCGGTCTCGAGGTTGTTCAGCAACGAGCGCTGTGCTTCGAGATCGGCTTCCGCCCGCGCCCGCCCGCTCTTCAAGGACTGCAGCTCGCGTTGGACCACTTCCGACCGATTGGTGCGCTCGGTGAGTCGCTCGACGACACGGGCCAGGGCTTCATTCGCCTCGCGTCCCTCGCGCTCGGCTCGTTGCGTTTCACGCTCGGCGTCGGCGTGAGCGGTCTTCGCTTCCTGCAACGCGCGCCGGGTCTCGTCGGCCGTCTGCGCTGCCGCCTCGAGCTGCCGCTCGGCCTCCGCGAGATCTCGGGCGGCCGTCTGCGCGTTCTGCGCCAACCGCCGGCCGGCGTCCTCGGCCTCCGCCGATTGTTCGCCCAACTGCTCCAATTCGGCGCGGCGCTGCAGGGGGCCGCCCCGATCCTCGGCTCCCGGGAGGAACACGGCACCGTTTGCTCGCCGGATCGCCGTGCCGCCGTCGTCCAACCTCACGTTTCCGGCTAGGAGCGCCAAAGCCCACGCGCGTGCCGGCTCGGCGATTTCGACTCGTAGATCGTTTGGAGCCTCTCCGTCCGTGCTGGGTCCCGGCGTCACCGGGAGCAACACCAACGGTCCCGGTTGTTGCCCTGCGTGCCACCGGCGCACGGCCGTCACGGTGTGTTCGTCTTTCACGACGACGGCGTGCAGCCACTCCGCCAGCATCCGCTCGGCGATTTCGGCTCCCTCGCCGAACGTCCGGAGGAAGTCGCTCAAGGGTCCCAGAACAGCCCCTGCTCCAAACTGCTCCTGTTCCTCGAGCAGCGCTCGAGCGCCCGGAGCCAAACCCGCACGGTCTCGCTCGAGGGCTTCCAGGGCGTCGCGTCGTGCGCTGAGCTGGGCGCGGCGCTCCTCGGCGGCACGGCGCTCGACCAGGAGCGCCGCTTCGTGTTCCTTCGCAGCGGCCAACGCGTGACGGGCCCGCTCCAACTCGGTCGTCGCTTCGTCGTCGGCCTGTTGCTGGTGCGATAGCCGCTGCGCCGCTTCCGTCAGACGGCCTGCCGCCGCTTCACGGAGATCTTCGGTTTCCCGGCGTCGGGCCGTGGCGTCCTCTTCCTGGGAGCGAAGATCCGCGTGCTCGCGCTCCAAGGCATCCCGCTCGACGGCGAGAGCGCTTGCCGCTTCCGCCTGTTCCGCCACAGTGCTTTCCAGTGTTCGGACGCGATCGCGTTGGCCCATCAGGCGGTCGCGGGTTGCTTGTTCGTCTGAGGCTCGAAGGTCGAGTTCGGTCTGCACCGATTGACGGGCCTCCGCGGCGGCCTGGCGCTCGGCCGCGGAGGCGTCTTTCTCCCGCCCGGCCTGGGCCGCTCTGGTCGCGGCCTGGTTGCGCTCTTCGCGGGCTCGGGACTTTCGCTCCAGAGCGTTTTTGAGTCGTTCGCCCGCCAGTTGGAGATCGCCCTCCAGCTTCCCCACATACAGGCGGCGCTCCGCCAAGCGCCGTTCGATCTCGGTCCGCTGTGCTTCGGCAGTCGCTCGACCCTGCACGCGCTCTTCCCGTTGGCGCTCTTGTTGGCCGAGGAGCTCGCGATGGCGGGGAAGGGCGTCGCCAACCTCCTGCCCCTGGCGGCGCAATGTCGCAACCTGGTCGTCGAATTGGACAAGGCGGCGGCGCGCCAGGGTCATGACGATCCCGAAGCGCTCTGCAGTCAGCTTCTTGTGCCGCTCGGCCTTGCCTCGCTGGCGCGCCAAGCTGCGAACCTGCGTTTGAATCTCGGCAATGAGGTCGTCCAACCGCCGGAGGTCCTCCAGGGTCTTGTCGAGGCGCCGCTCCGTGCTGGTCTTGCGATCCCGATAGAGGCCGATGCCGGCGGCTTCTTCGAACAGTGCGCGTCGTTCGTCGGTGCGATCCGACAACAGCCGATCGATTTTCTGCGCTTCGATGACCACGCCGCCCTCACCACCCAATCCCGTGCCGTGCAAGAGGTCCTGCACGTCCCGCAGCCGGACGGGCTGTTGGTTCAGGAGGTACTCGCTCACCCCGGTTCGCGTGAGACGGCGAGTGACGACAACCTCCCGGTACGAAATCGGGAGTGTCTCGTCGCTGTTGTCGAAGTGGAGAGAGATTTCCGAGACGTTGACCGGTTTCCGCTTGGCGGTGCCTTGAAAGATGATGTCGTCCATGCGGGCGCCACGGAGGATGCGTGCGCGCTGCTCACCCAATACCCAGCGCACGGCGTCTGAGATATTGGACTTGCCGCAACCGTTCGGGCCGACAATTGACGTAATGCCGTCCTCGAACGTCAGTTCGACCTTGTCGGCAAAAGACTTGAAGCCCGACAGCACGAGCCGGGTCAGTTTCATGGCGCGTTTCCAGTACGTGTCATGAGGGTTGCGGTCAAGCCGGCGGCCGTCAGCAGGGACTCAGCCACCGCGGTCTGATCGGGAGTTTCAAAGGCGCCCACGAAAATCCGCGCCCTACCCTGTGCCGCCCCTACGCTATATGCGGGAATGCCCCGTTCCCGGAGCCGTTGCGTTTCTTCCCATGCTGCGTCGGCGCTTGCACGGATCCCCAGGTCGAACGCTTGCGGGGTGCGCAAGATAGCCCCCTCCCCGCTCGCAACCAAGCTGTCCTGCCACAGGGCGGCGAGCACCGCTTCGGCCTCGGCCGCCGTGCGCAACGCACCGAGGATCACCCTGTACCATGTGCCCGGCCCGATCCGGACGGGCGTGACGGCCGCGACGAGGCGCCGGTTCTCGAACGACGTAGCATATTCTAGAGCGCGGTCCAGCGTGTTGAAAGCGGCAACCTGAACCGAATAGTAGAGACTGTCGAGGAGCTCGGGGACGGACGGCTCCTCGGATGGAAGCGAATCGGCCACCAGGGGCGGCGCGGCCGGTGCGGGGGGCGTTCCACCGGCGACCTCCGTGGGCTGCCGGATGAGGCGGAAGCCGGCCCAGGTCGCCGCGGCGAGGAGGACGGCGCCGGCGGCAGCGGTGATGAAGCGGGTGCCCCGGCTCCAACGTCTCCATCGACGGAGCACGGCGCCGAGCGAAACGCCCGCCTCCCCCCCCGCTTCCGAGGCGTCCCCATGCTTCGACACCACGGCCAGGAGGGGAATGCCCTCGTCCAGCCAGGTCGAGACGCCCAGGTATTGGCTGGAGGCTCGATTCCATTCTCGCCGCGCCAGGACGATGATCCCATCCGGCCGGAGGGCCAGATGGGGTATGGCGGTCGGGGGGAGGAAGAGAAGCAAGAGGGCGCCCTGGCTGGCAAATCCCGCCTCCAATCGGCTCCACCGTGGGTGCCCCCACACCTCTTCGGGTTTGTTCGTCGGTGTGCCGACGCTGAGATAGTGCAGTCCCGGTTCTTCCTGCGGCTGGGCGATCTGCGTCAGCGAGGTGTCGTGCAGGAGGGCGTCTACGATGCCTTCTTCGGACCATCGCGCGGCACCCTCATCGAGGACCGGGATGGTGACGGAGAGATCGACGAGGGCGACCCGGGGTTTTGCCGCCGCCGCCTCCCGCGCCACAGCCCATGCCTGGGAGGCGGCCCATCGGTAGTCTTCCGTCGCTGGTATGAGGGCAACCACTGTGTGGTTGGCGAGGGACGCGCGGTCGAACTCGCCGGAAGTCATCGGTTCGTGGCCGTCGTATCCTGCAATCTGACAACGAAATACGGCTGGCCCAGGCGACGCCCCATGTCGTGGGCGTCTTCCCGTGTGGCGTAGGGCCCCAAAACGACCCGGTACCCGTAGTAGTACTCGTCGGGGTAGATGACCTGGGCGTTGAGCTGGGCTCCCCGAAGTTCGTCCCGTCGGGCCAGGGCCCACGCCTCGTTGGACGTGCTGCTCAGCTGGGCGAAGTACTGATAGATGTCCTCCCCCTCCGGCACCTCCACCGGATCGGCCTCTGTCTCCTGGGCCAGCTGCAGGGTGGGACGCCGGGCGGTCCACGAGAGGGCGAGCCACCGGTCGCCGGCCGCGTCCTCGACGCGCCCCACCCGGGCTCCCGTTTCCGGATCGATGGCCACCACGTCGTCTCCCTGTCGCACGAGCACGGTTCCGTCGCCAGCGATGGTGGGGAGGTCCGCCTCCCAGGATCCTGCCACCGTCACAACCGTGGTCAGCTCGGCGGCTTCCGCGATCCACAGGGAGTCGCTACCCTCGGGCTTCAAGAGCAGCCACCGGCCCCGGGGGCCGGTCCGCATGGCCCTGATGGGGAGCGTGATGGGGTACCGCTGCAGGATCCCCTCATCGCCGTCCCCGTCGAGGAAGAACCGGTTGACCACCAGGAGCTCGAGATTGGCCGTGGCGACGAACAGATGGTGCCCCGCCGCCGAGAACGTAACGGAGGTGACTGGGTAGGCGAGGCGACGGAACCCGGCATCGTGGATGCCGTCGGGTGCCGTTCTGAACCCGACCAAACCGGAGTCGGCCGCCACCACCCCCAGATCTCCCCAGCGGGTCACCGCGAGGAGCCCAGCCGGAATCTCCATACTCGCCACCTGGCCTGCGCGGCCGAGGAGGTCGAGACGCCGGCCCCGGTCCGTCGAGACCAGGGTCAACAGGAGTCCGCGGCTGGTGGCCCAGATGCGCTCCGGCACCTCCGCCAGGCTGTGATCCCACCGCTGCGTGTGCCGGTCGACCACCGTGCCCAGTCCGCTATCAGCGCCCACCAGGTGGGGCGTGCCCGTGGGCCCGATGGCGGCGGCCACCACGGCGCTGTCCACCCTGTTATCGAGTCCACTTTCGAGATCGAGGGCCACGAGCCCCGAATCCCGGGTCCGCAGGTAGACATGCCGCTCCTCCGCGGCGAACCCGATGATCTCCAGCGTGGCGAGGTCCGGGATGTCGAACCGCCAGTCGAGTTCCTCCATGTTGGGGAACGTGTACAGCCGCACGCCTGGGCCGGACGCGCTGGGGAAGCGGAACCCGAACGCAAGGCTGTCGGTGGGGGACGACGCCTCCTCGGCGAAGGCGGTGCGGATGGGATTGCCCTGTTCGCCCGAGCCACAGGCGGCAAGGCAGGAGATGAGGGCGAGCAGCGGGCTCGTTCTACGTATGAAGGTCACCACGAAAAAATAACGTAGGGGGCCACGAAAGGGTTGGCAAGCGGCGTCGGACTCCTGTGTCACCCCGATTCGATCAGTGCCGTCGGCGCTTCGCCCCAGAGCCGCTCCAGTTGATAGAACGCTCGCAGGGTGGGGTGAAAGACGTGAACCACGAAATCCACGTAGTCGAGGAGCACCCAACGCCCTTCCGCGAGCCCTTCCGTGTGATGTGGCTTGCGGCCGTCCCCGGCCAAGGCTTCCAGGACCCGGTCACCCAGGGCTCGCACGTGGGTGTCGGACGTCCCCGACGCCACGACGAAGAAATCCGTGGCGCCGCCGAGGTTGCGCAAGTCCAGCACCGCGATCTCCGAGGCCTTGTGCGTTTCCAGCGTGTTCACGGTCGCCTGGAGGTCGGGTTCCTTGGAGACCCAATCAGCGGACATGGCGTCTATCGGGCGGCATCCGTCTGGGAGTCTTCCGCGGGCTCTTCGATCTGGTAGAACACGGCCCAGGTTCCGGGACCGACGTGCACGCCCAGCGCTGCCGTCGCGTCGGCGAACAGGCACTCGCGGGGCCGGTACCGTTTTTGGACCTCCTCGCACACCGCTTGGGCGGTTTCCGCTGCGTCGGCGTGGACGACCCCGAGGCGCAGGTGGGCAGGCCGCGGTGTGAGCCGTCGGTCGATGTGGTCCAACACCCGTGACACGACTCCCTTGGATCCACGCACCCGGTCGATCGGTGCGACCTTCCCCTCCTCCGGGGACAACTCGAGGATGGGCTTGATGTTGAGCAGCCGACCGAGCCACCCGCGTCCCCGGCTCACCCGTCCGGAGCGCACCAGGTTCTCGATCTTCCCGACGACGATGAATGCCCCGCAACGCTCTCGCACGCGCGTCAACTCCTCGGTGAGCTGACTCGTGGACATCCCCGCTTCGGCCAATTCCCGCGCCCGCAACGCGAGCATGCCGAGCCCCACGGAAATGGACCGCGAGTCGAAGACGGTAATGCCGTCGAGGCCGCTGGCGGCCACCGCGGATTGTGCGGAGGAGAATGTGCCGGAGAGGCCGCTGGAGAGCGTGAGGCAGAGGGCTTCGCGAGCGTTGCTCCGGGCATCGTGATACGCCTCGGCGAACGCTCCCGGCGTGGGCTGCGACGTCGTGAACGGCGTCTTCTCCTTCCGCATGCGACGGTAGATCTCGGCTGGACGTATCTCGACGCGATCGAGGTAGGTCCGCTTCCCGTCCGTGATCTGGATCGGGGCGAGGACGAACCCGTACCGGTCGATCGTCTCGTTGGGGAGATCGCAGGTCGAGTCCACCACGATTCCAAGGCCGGACACCGCGTCGTCGTGGAGCACCTGGTGCTGCACGCGCATGTCATCCGCCTTGGTTTGCTCCACCTGTCCCCAGCCTTCCGCCTTCTCGTACACGGCGTCGGGCGTGTTGGTGTGGATGTGAATCTTGAGCACGCTCTCCGCCGAAAGCACCACGATCGATCCCCCCAGGGGCCGGAGCGCGGTCCGCAGCTCCGTCGAGGGGGGGAACCCACTCCCTCGCACCAGGACTTCGGTGCACCAGCGATAGTCCCGATCCCGTTCCACCTCCGTCAGGGCCGCCGCCGCGGGAACCGCCGCCTCCTCTTCGGGGCGTGACGAGATCATGGGAGCACCCTCCAGCAGGCGCACGACGCCCTCCAGGAGACGAACAAAGCCCTTGCCGCCGGCGTCGACCACGCCGGCGTGCTTGAGGACGGCGAGGAGCTCTGGAGTCCTGCGGAGGGCCTCATGGGCGCCGTGCAGGGTTCGGCCCATGAAGTCCTTGAAGTCGTGTGTGGCGGATGCCGCCCGCTCCGCGGCGTCGGCTGTTTCACGACAGACCGTGAGGATGGTTCCTTCGATGGGTTCGTCGAGTGCCGCGTGCAGGCGGTTGGCGCCTGCTCGGAACGCTGCGGCAATGGTGGTGGGGTTAGCGCTGTGTCGGTCTCCGATCCCTTCTCGGAATCCCAACAGGAATTGCGACAACAGCATCCCGGAGTTGCCGTGGGCGCTCACCACGCACGCGTCGGCCATGG
Source organism: Gemmatimonadota bacterium (assembly GCA_039589615.1). Lineage (GTDB taxonomy): Bacteria > Gemmatimonadota > Gemmatimonadetes > Gemmatimonadales > GWC2-71-9 > B3T1B10. The sequence continues at coordinate 2,331 of JBDHHA010000010.1, read as the reverse complement.
CCTTGGTGACCACCGGAAGGTGCGCGTTCTCCAGCGGCGCCAGCGCGTGGGCGACGGCTTGCAGTGTCAGCGCGAAGTTGGTCCCCGTATCGCCGTCCGGCACCGGGAAGACATTGATCCGATTGAGCTCTTCCCGCCCGGATTCCACCCAGTCAGCCGCCGCGATGAGACAGCGGCGGAGGCGGGGGCCGTCGACGTAGACGATGCCCATCTGGAACCGTTATGTCTCCTTCGACACCGTCACGAGGATTTCGGGTTTCACGTCCGCATGTAACCGTACGGCGACGCGGTGCTCACCGATCATCCTGATTGGCTCGTGGAGCTCGATGTGACGCTTGTCGATGTGATGCCCAACCTCGGCCAGCTTCTCGGCGATGTCCGCCGTCGTGATCGATCCGAACAAGCGGTCGCCATCTCCGGTCTTCGCCGTGAAGGCCAGCGCGACGTCGGCCAACTTGACGGCAACGCCATCCGCTTCGGTTCGTTCCATGGCAAGTCGCTCGGCGCGCCGCGAGTGCTCGACTTCCACTTGACGTTTGTTGCCTTCGGTGGCCGGGTACGCCTTTCCATGCGGGATCAGGTAGTTCCGTGCGTAGCCGGCCTTCACCCGCACGATATCCCCAATGTGTCCCAACTGTGACTTCCATCTCTCAGGCTCTCTTTTGCGGTGCTGCCCACCGCCGTCTCAGGTCCAAGCCCGCGTCCACCACCCCGACAAGAATGGTGCCTATGAGTACGACGGGCAACATGAACACTACCGAAAACGCGATGAGGCCGGTTGTCAGGAACCCCGGTCCCCCGGCCAATGTGATGCCGTACCACGTCACAGCCGCCCCTCGCAGGGTGTACAACAGACCAGCCACCACGAGCACGTTCGCCGCCAGCAATTTCGCCGTGGCGGCCTGGGCGACCAGTACGATCCCCAACGCGATGACCGCGATCCACCCCCAGTGCTCAGAGAAGCGAAAATCTCTGAACCGGCCGACGGCCACCATGGCTGCCGGCGTGAAGCGGCAAAACAGGGCGGTCGCCAGCACGAGCCCCACGAACATCTGGATCGCCACGGTCGCGGGGAAATAGTCCGCCATCAGTGGGATGACGGTCTCGAACCAGTCTTCCGCCCGGCGCGCCATGGCATCGTTCCCCAGCGGCTCTCCGCCTACGCCCCCGGACAGCTGCGTCAGCCAGAATTGCGCGGCGAACTCGATGCGGGACGCCACCCACCAGCGGATCTCGGGCCACGAGGTCCCCAGGATGCCGAGGGCCAGGGTTGCCCCGCCGGCGGCGGCTCCCACGGCCACCAACGCCCGATGCGTCAGCGACCAGTCCGTCACGAACACCATCCCGACGAACACCACCGTCCCCATGACGGCGACGGCCCGGACGATCTGGTCTGGCGGCTCGCCGACCTGGACCACCCACCAGAGGCTGACGCCCGTCAGGAGCACGGTCGTCAACGCTCGGTTTTTCATCCGGCTGACGAGCATCAACCCCGCGAGCGGCACGGTGAGCAGCCCAATGGGCGCGAAGATCGCGAACGCGATCCCGGCAGCGACCAGCAGCAACAGCCCGAGCCCGCCCTTCCGGGACTCGGACGGGGACGACATCAGGCGGTCGAGCGGATGAACGGGAGCAGCGCGATGTGACGAGCGCGCTTGATCGCCGTGCCGAGCTGTCGCTGGTGCCGGGCACAGGTGCCCGAGAGCCGACGGGGAAGGATCTTCCCCCGATCGGTGATGAACCGCTGCAGTGTCCGCTCGTCCTTGTAGTCGACGACCCGAACGCCCGTCTCACACACCGGACAGGTCTTTCTAGCTCTCCGCATCGGTGGCCTCCTCGCCTGTGCCAGCCGGAGCTGGAGCCGGATCCGGTTCCGGAGTCGGAGTCGGGGCCGGCGACGGCTCGTCGGCGTCCCTGCCGTCCTTCGTGTCCTTGGCCGCGCCCTCCTCGCCCGGGAGGGGTACAGGTACCGGCACTTCGCCCTCGTTCAACACGATCTGATAGCGAATGACGGATTCTTCGAGCTTGACCCGGCGCTCGAACTCCGGCAGCAGTGTCGGGTCCGTCGCGAACTGTACCACGACGTAGTAGCCGATCTCGTTGCTCCCAATGGAGTACGCCAGGGTGCGCTTGCCCCAGTGGTTGACGTTCTGGATGGGTTCGGGATTGTCGCCGTTTTTCAGCAGCCCGTGAAGGCGCTCTAGCTGCTCTTCGATCTTGGCCTCTTCGGCCGTGCTGTCGAAGATATAGACGATCTCGTATCGACGAGTCACAACACCTCCCTTTGGACTTGCGACCCCGCCCAGGTGTGGGGCGGAGTAGGTGATATGT